>CBDUDJ010000111.1:0-6779 GCA_965365885.1 uncultured Gammaproteobacteria bacterium | reverse complement strand
ACCAACAGCGCACGCCAGTGAGCGTGGACAAAGGTTCTGGTAACGAAGTTTTCTCGCAGCACAGGATCATGCAGTCGACCGTTCTCTTCCAGGGGTAGATCCGGGCGCTTACGCGCGATCCCTGCTGCATAGAGGCCTCTGCCTTCGGGATTTGGCGGCGTGTCCTTTTTCCCATACACCTTGACCCTGAACAGTCCACAGCTGGGGGAGTTTTTCGTGAAGATATGGCCATCGACGTCATCGAGCGTTGGTGCGTGGCCCGCAGCAAATTCGGTCAGCTGACCGGTGAGGTCGATTGAGTTGTCTTTCGCGTTGACGGCACGCGGTGATTCAGTATCACCTACGAGTCTGATTGCATCTCTCGGCACACCCAGACCAATCCCGACTTCAGGGCAGACTGGTCGAAATCTAAACAGATTCCCAAGCTTGTCGTGCGGCAGCGACAAGCGCTTGTGTCCACCATCATGCCGAACCTCACCGCCGACGAGGCATTCACTGATTGCGATGTTCAACGGAGCCTTCGGAAGAGCGGGCAACACCTCGGAAAAATGACTCACGTCAGATTCTTCAGCATCATGCCGTTGCAGCTTTGAGCGTGGGGTTCAAAAACAGAACTGGCGTTCTGTCGCAGTAGACCTGGTACGCTTCCTCACGCCCCCACTTTCTATCCGCCCGTGCTTCGAGCATCCTCACGCCACTAATCTTGGTAAGTAACACCACGACGAATACCGGAGATATCAACGTTACGAACTGCCACCCCTCCAGCATGGGCAGCGCCGCGACGGCGATCCCGACCCACAATAGGATCTCGCCAAAATAGTTCGGGTGGCGGGACCAGGCCCACAGCCCATGTCGAATGAACTTGTCCTTGTTGCCAGGATCTTTCCTGAAGTCTGACTTCTGATGGTCTGCAACGATCTCGATCAGGAAACCCGTCAACCAGAGAACACTTCCAACTCCAACGAAAGCATCAAGCGGATAGGCCTTTCCAGAGGTTAGTGCTGACAAACCAGCGGAAAACGTAATAAACACCCATAACCCTTGCAGGGTCCAGGTCATCAGGAACTGCAGGAAGTCCGGCTTGATCTTTGCGAACCTGCGGTCGTGCCCCGTTCTGGAAACCCTTGTGAACAGAAATCCACCCAATCTCACCGCCCAGATTACGACCATTGCTGCAACAAAAACCGCACCTGCGTCTTTGTCGGAATAGAGAAACCCTATGGCGGCCAGCACTAGGTACGTGAGCGAGCCGAAAAGATCAAAATACTTTTCTGTTTGGGATATGAAGGCAGGAATAAACGCAAGCCACTGAACCAGAAAGGCGATCAGTCCGCATATAAGGAAAAGTGGTACTCCGGATATCTGTATACCACCACTACTGCCAGCCGCTGCGATACCAAGACCAACGACTATCGCCACGACGATTCCCAGGATTGATATCAAGTTGTTGTTCACGTTGTGCTCGTTGCCTTGTCTGGTCGATAAACGATTGTTGAGAAACTTGACTCTACGAGCCGAAGAAATACAAATCCAGCCTGCCCAATCGTTCCGATGATCGCTGCGATATACAAGCCATACTGTCGCTCGTCTGCACCGCCCAACAGTATTGTGATTAGGCCGATTTGAATGAGAATCTCAATGCCGAGCGCGACCATTACGGCCAGCTTGTCTGGTGGGAATGTACCTCTTACAGTTCTATATGAAGAGATGAAGCTGCCGATAACGAAATAGAGGAGCAACAAAAAAAACAGTGCACTTGTTTGCCAGATCATCGCTTCTGGCAGCCCTAAGCCAGCGGCTGCAACCGGAAATAACGCTGCCATCACAGCCGCGACACTGGCGCCAATCACTATGCGCAACCTCATCAAATCATGGGCTGCGTCACCTTGGACACGCCTGCGACCGAAGAGAGTCACGAGCGCTGCAAACCCGGCAAACGTCGCTGACACTTCAGCGAGGGTCATCAATGCTTCGCTGTGATCGAGCACTAGTCTTCGACCTGCGTAGCGGGAGAAACTTCTATCACCACCTCGTTTATGCGCATGAACGAAGGAACGATCGGTGGGTCATATCGAGACCAGGAAGGATCACCCTGCTTTATCCATGAAGGGTCTTTGTCGATCAGTGATAGCAGTTTTGCTTCATGATCGCGATATCGCTCCTCAGACCAGTTGCCCCTGTACCGAAGAACTGCCAGGTACCGTTCAGGAACTTCAACGATCTCTACACGGCTGTCATCCGGGGCGGGCAGTTCACCCAGGGAGTATTCGCTCGGCATACTGAACGTGATCCAGTATTGTGAATCCGATGACGTCTCGTCATGTGATCGAAGACCAACGGGTGCGGTCATCGATATCTCCTGATTCTGGCCATTCCCTCCGAAAATGTAGCCAGCCAACCGCCTGAAACCCTCACTACCAGATTTGCTGAACGATCCGGCCACCAGAGTTCGGGCAACGATGTGTGGCTGATACTTTCGGATCTGCAGTTCCTCGAGGTCTTCGACGAGTTCAAATTCTGGTTGTTCGATCGCGTTCACAAACTCAGTCAGGAAGGCTGTTGACAGCATGAGGATCGTAACGACAGCTATGGTTGGTTTGAGAGACACAGATTATTTACCCCGATAAACGTGAGTTTCTAGAAGCTTATTCGCTCGGTGGAGGGGATTGGATCACTCGTCCGCAACTATTTTTTCTGGCTTGCTAACCATGAGTCTTTGATGGCCCAGCGCTTGTTGAGCCATTCAGTAGCGTCCTGGACATCTCGCATTTGAAAGGGTTCTACTTTCACGTAAATCTGGTCGACTGCTCCGCTCATGCATCGCCAACAGTTCATATCATCTCGGTTGTATCGGACACTGATATCAAGAAGCCTTGTATCTTCGGGCATCGACCGTTGAATCACCGCTAATCCGCCTGACTTGGGTTGAAGTAGGTGTTGGTGTGGTGAATTGCTGGTACCCCGCTTTTCCTGGCTGAATCTCGTACCTTCGGGGAAGATCAACAGGCCTCCAGGCTCCTTGCCAAGCCTCAGTGAAGCTGACTCCACGCTTCTAAGGTCCTTCGAATGAGATTTAGTGTCGCCTTTGCGACTCAGTCGCGGAAAATCCAGCGCCAGGCAGACCCAGCCGAGTACCGGCACCCACAGTAGCTCAACTTTGATCAGAAACGTCAGTATTGGCCCGCGCCCTGAAATCAGGGTCTGCAACAGAAAGATATCGAACCAGGACTGATGATTGCACATGACCACCGGGCTATCTGTGGGGGAAAGACGACCCAGAACTTGCTGATCATCATCTATCTCCAGCTCGATCCCGAGAACGTTGGAAATCCACCAAGCGTCAATGTTCACCGCCCGGCGATAAACCGCGTCGACCATTCTGGCTGTGGTTTTACCGACGATCCCAAAGGGAAGAATAGTGCGAGCGAGGGCCGCTAGCAGAAGCAGTGGCAGCCAGATGCAGAGGTTCGTGACAATAAATGCAAACGACACGAAACTTGTCAGTTGCTCGCTTGCCCGCAGATTCGACGAATTCATACACCTCCTACGATCGACGCACCAAGGTGGATCAAATCCAACATCCTCGAAGTGATCCGTCCGAATGGCGCCTGCGTACAAAGGCTCATGAATGTTTTATCACTGGGCGTATGAAATCTAAAGCTTGAGCAAACCTCGAGAAGATGAAGAATAGCTACCTCATACGAATCGGCGAACCGCCAATGCCTGAGGCTCAGGACTGGAATAGCTGCCTGAAAACGGTAGGCGAAACTCAGGATAGAGCCTGCTTCAGTCTCTTGTTTGAGCACTTTTCACCGCGCCTCAAGTCTTTCCTCTTGAAAGCCGGAAATTTGAACGAGGAAAGCGCTGAGGAGCTGGTGCAGGAGACGATGATCAAGGTCTGGCGAAGATCGTCAACCTTTTCCCCCGCTCAGGCTTCAGCCAGCACCTGGATATACACAATCGCCAGAAACACGCGGGTTGACTGGTTCAGGAAGCAAAATAGGGAAAACCCAGCCGCGCTGAATGCGGACGACGTTTATGACGACAATGAGGACGAATCGCCATACTCGACTCTCGTCCAGATTCGCAGAAACGACCACATCACCCAGCAACTTGGCGAACTTCCGCAGGAGCAGTCTGAAGTTCTAAGAATGATGTACTTGCAGGGTATGTCCGGGCAGCAGATTTCGGACGCTCTGGAGTTGCCGCTTGGGACAGTAAAATCTCGAACCAGACTGGCATTGGCCAAAATGAAGGTAGGTATCGCATCCACCTACAAACCTGATTAGGCATTAGAAGGTATCTCTATGGTTTCCAGACACCCAGACCCAGAGTTGTTGGTCGAATATACAACCGGATCTTTGTCATTGGCCCCAAGCGTATCTGTCACAACGCATCTTCAGTTCTGTGAGAATTGCAGTCGTGCAGTTGAGTCGCTGAAGCATATCGGGGGAGATATCCTGGAGGGTGTCGAGGCGATTCCTGTCTCTGAAGGCCTCCTGGAGAAAGTATTTCTTGGCATCGATGAGAGCCCCAGGGAATCCAAAACCGAGTTCGGTGCTTCAGATAGAGCCGTCGATGATGTTGCTGGTGCGCTGCCTCGATATGTGCAGCAGTTGCTCCCCGAAGGAAATTTACGATGGAGATTTCTCTCACCCTCATTGAGGCACGCAACCGTTAGTGTAGGGGAGGACAGGCACGAACTTGCTCTGCACAGAATACAGGCAGGAGGAAAGGCGCCGGAACATAATCACAGAGGGCAGGAAATCACTGTCGTATTGACGGGATGTTTCTCGGATGAAGATGGCGTCTACGAGCCTGGCGACTTCGTCGTTCGGGAACCAGGCGATATTCATCGACCGTTTGCCGCCCAGAATGAAGAGTGTATCTGTCTTTCGGTGCTCTCTGCTCCGATCCAGCTAACGGGTTTAAAACGACTATTCAATCCTTTTCTGAGATTCGCGCCGAGCTAGGAGCTGTCCGGCGGATGCCTCATCGATGCCGCCTCAACGGATAGTGATCCAATTCGATACTGGTGTCGTAAAACAACTACTCAATATGAATCGAGAAGCCACATGAGCGCGCATGCAGCGTCAATAGAGACCCCTGTGTTCGATTTCGACAATCAGGTCTCACCTGAAGCAAAGCGAGTAAGGCATGCGCTGCTTGAGCTCGGATTGGAAACACCTGTCATCAAAACAGGATTGACCAGAGACCAGAAATTCGATCGGATTAAGGCGTCGATGACTGCCGTGGTGACGACGCTGGGGCTTGATCTATCGGATGACAGTCTATGCGAAACGCCCCACCGAATCGCGAAGATGTATGTGGACGAGCTGTTCAGTGGTCTTGATTACTCGAATTTCCCGAAAATATCCCTCATCGACAACAAGATGCGGGTCGAAGAAATGATCAAAATATCCGACATCGGTGTGATCAGTACTTGTGAGCATCATTTTGTCACGATAGATGGCAGTTCGCGTGTGGCCTACATTCCGAAAGACAAGATAATCGGCCTGTCAAAGGTAAATCGAATCGTGAAGTTCTTCGCGAGACGCCCTCAGGTTCAGGAAAGGCTGACGCAACAAGTGCTCGTCGCCTTGCAAGCACTGCTGGAGACTGACGATGTAGCGGTGACCATCGATGCCACACACTACTGCGTAAAGTCACGTGGGGTGATGGATGCCAGTTCCAGAACTCAGACCACCTCACTGGGCGGGCGTTTCAGGGCCGACGATAGAACGCGTGCAGAATTTCTTGCTTAGCCGACCTGCGAAGTTGAACCAGTCGTGAATGAGTCACTGGGAGAACTGATCGCTACATTCCCACCTCAGATGCTTTTTCTGGTTCCTCTACTCGCGTTTCTCGAGACCTGTCTTTTTGTCGGGCTCTTCATTTCGGGGATATTTCTCCTGAGCACCGTGAGCCTCATCTATGCTCAGGGTGAGACCGGTTTGGTCTTGTTGATCGGTCTGTCGTTTGCGGGTGCTCTAGTAGGGGACCATGTCGGGTACATTGTTGGAAGCGTGGCCAGTCCTGTTCTTCTGAAAAAGAGGTGGGTTAGAAAACAACTAGTGAAGCGCAAGCAACACTATCGAAAATTTCGAAACATTCTGACTAAATCTGCACCCTGGGCTATTTGTCTTGGTCGGCTGTATCCACCTACACGCTCTATCTCCCCGGTGGTAGCCGGAGCCAGCGGCATCAAACTCATGCGATTTTTTGTTTATGATCTATTAGCGTGCTCCCTCTGGGCGAGCGGACTTAGCTTATTGGTCGTCGCTGCGAGCCAGATCTAAGCACCTTTACTTTTGAGCCGAGCGTTATTCCTCGATTGGCGACGTCGGGCCACCGGCCTCGCCCCATTTCATCAACCAGTTGCCAACGGAGGCAGCACAACAAGCCATCCTCAAGTAACGAGTGGTCCGAAGAAATCAGGCAGGTCACAGGCACGAACACGTTGTCGAGGATCAGATCCTTGCTACCCGTACCGCAAAGGCCGGACACGAATTTTTGATGCCGCTCAGCGCGTTTCGGATCGGTGCTACGGTTGATTCGGTCATTCCCGCACCCCCAGCTTTTATAGTTGATCGATCACGATCCCGAGCAGCCGCTGAGGATAGGAATTATAATAGGGCTTTTCGAGCAGAACGCTAATGATGTTCCTCGGGTGTACGACACCACGTTGATCCGAAGCTGCCGAACCTAAATAAAGATAAACAGGAAAATTATGAGCACGAAAATCACACTAGATTACCAAATCAACCGGTTGGGCTTTT
>CBDUDJ010000110.1:0-6788 GCA_965365885.1 uncultured Gammaproteobacteria bacterium | reverse complement strand
ATGTGGAAGTCCTGCAGGACGACACCGATGCGCCGGCGCAGATCGTGCGTGTGTATCCGATTCAGATCGATGCCGTCCAGAAAAATCTGGCCGTCGGCGAAATCGTAGAATCGGCCGAGCAGGCGAATCAATGTGCTTTTGCCAGAGCCAGTCGGGCCGACAATCGCAAGCTTTTCGCCAGGGGGGATAGAGAAGCTCACGTCGTGCAGGACCTGAACGTCTGCGTCATAGCCAAAATTCAGATTATTGAAAGTCAACTCACCGTTCAGTCTGGCAGGCAGCGCAACCGGTTCTGTGGGTTCATGAATGATCTCGTCCCAATCGAGGGCCTGAAAAATACGCTCGCCTGAGGCCATCGCACGGAAGAGGATGTTGGTCTGTTCACCGAGCACAACGATCGGATGGAACAACATGTCTATGAACCTGGTGTAGAGGATCACGCCGCCAAGGGACATTTCCCTCTGGATCACGTTGCCGCCGCCGTACCAGACGATCGCGCCGAGTGCTATGTGAGCCATACTGTCTGAGAACGCGCCATAGAGCGTTTCGAGCCGGGCGCTTTTCAGCTCGAAAGTGCGGTTCTCATCATTGATCCCGGTGTAGCGTTCCAGGTTGTAGTCCTGGCGATCTGATAACTGCACCACCTGCATTCCGGCAAGATTCTCCTGCATGTTCTGATTGAGCGCCGAGAGAGTCATGCGCACGAGTCGGAATAGCTGACGGGTAGCCCGCCGGAAGAAATAGGTCACCGTTCCCATGATGGGAAGTACTAAGAGCAGAAGGAGTGTCAACTCAACATCAATTGCAAGCATGATGGCCAACGCTACAAAGAACGGCACGAATTCACCGATCAGCGAACCGATGCCGCGGAGCAGTTCGTAGAGCGCCTCGATATCGTTTGTGACGCGGGTCATCACGCGACCGACGGCTACCCGATCGTAAAAAGAGGATGGTCGGGTCTCCAGGTGTTCGAATAGGTCAAGCCGCAGATCGCGCAAACCGTTGATTACGGAGCTGATGAGGGTCAGGCGGTGGGCGTGGCCTGCCACCGCCCAGCCCACGTAGAGCAGCGAATACAGCGCGCAAGCTGCGAGCAGGAGTGGAATCTGCAGCGTGCTCGCCAACCACTCGGTAAGGTCCACCATGCCGAGATCGGGGGTAACGTTTTCCGTCTCACCGCGAATGATGTGATCGATCACGACGATCGAAATGATGACCGGCAAAAGCACCTGCAATGAAGATGCCAGGAGAATCAGTGCAGCACTTGTCGCGAATGTGAGCCGGTAAGGCTTCATCCACCTCAGCAATCGGCGCAGCAGGCTCATGTTCAGTACTGCGCCCGAAAGCTCCGCATCGAACATCGAGTAGTCGCGCTGTGATTGATTGTTGGTGGTTGATTCAGCCATCAGGTTGTGGTCCCTGTAGGGACACCGAACTGATCGTAGTCCGACTCATCGGCACCTTCGCGCTGAATTCGTTCAAGCTCCGCGTAGAAGCTACCGGCTTTGATGAGTTCCTGATGCGAGCCGATCTCAACGATTCGGCCTTCGTTCATGATCACGATTCGATCGGAGTGGCGTGCGGTTGAGACGCGGTGGGAGACCAGAAGGGTGGTTTGGCCGTGCCGCAGGCGTGTCAGTTCCGAGAGAATGTGCTCTTCGGTCTTTGTATCGACGCTCGAAAAACAATCATCGAGAATCAGCACCGGGGCATTGCGGATCAATCCCCGGGCAAGCGTGGCACGTTGTTTCTGCCCGCCGGAGAGTGTTACGCCACGCTCTCCCACCAGAGTGTCGAGCTGCTCGGGAAAGTCTTCGATCGTGCCTTTCAGATCTGCCGAAGTGGCGGCTTGCCAGATCATATCCAGCGCGCGGTTGGGATCATCGTAGGTGAGGTTTGCTTTCAACGGCTCGCCGAACAGGAACGGATCCTGTGGCACCAGCGCCACCTCGGAGCGAAGCTGTGCCAGCGGATACTCGAGTACGTCATGGCCATCGACGAACACGCATCCCTCAGGCGTGTCGAGCAGGCGGACAATCTGCTTCAGTAGAGTGGTCTTACCCGACCCGACGCGGCCCATGATTGAGATCGATTCACCGCGCGCGATCGAAAGATTGATGCAATCCAGTGCCTGTTGCTCGTGGCCGGGATAGCTGAAGCTCAGGTTACGGATTTCAAGGTCGCCGGTGATTCGGCGCGGTGTATCACCTGTCGGGGCATCTGTGATTTCTGGAGAAAGTGATAGCACTTCAAAGAGCCGATCGCTGGCAACTGCGGCTCGCTGGAAGAGGCTGATAATAAATCCGGCAACCCGGAAAGGTTGGACGACCATGTTCACGTACATGAAAAAGGCCACAAATTCACCGGCTGTCATTTCACCTTCGATCACGAGATTGGCGCCATAACCGAGAATGGTGACCGAGCAGATGGCGGCCAGTGATGGCATCCAGGCTGTCATCAGTGAGTTGATTCGGGCTTGAGTGTAGAAAGCGTTCGAGTAGGCCTGATTGGTATCGGCGAAACGCGCGATTTCGTTTTCTTCCTGCACCATCGCCTGGATCGTGCGGATGCCGGAGAGATTTTCCTGCACGTGTGCGCCGAGATCTGACAATCTGTCCTGGACATCCTGCGACGCTGCGCCCATCTGCCGGGCGGACCACTGCGCGTAGAAAAATACAAACGGCATAGGGGGCAGCAACAGTACAGTCAGCGAAGGCGACAGGTAGAGCATGAAACCGAAACCCATCACGCTTGCGTAGACCAGAATCACCACCAGTATCGTGCCCATCGCAATGAGGCGCTGGATCAGGCTGATATCGGCTACGGCGCGCGTCATCATGTCGCCAATGGTGTAGTGGTTGAAGAAAGTTGAGCCTTGATATTGCAGTGCACCGTACAGCGCCTGGCGTAAATCAAAGGCGACGTGCATGCCGGCGCTGCGAACGAGGTAGCGGGCGACGGTTACGATCAGAAAGCGGCCGGTGACCGCGCCGAGTATAGCGGCGACGGGCAGGAGCAGATCTGAATTGCCAGCGGCGATACGATCAATACCGATGGCCAGCGAGATTGGCACAGTAGCTTCGAAAAAACGCGCGACACCGAATGCCACCATTCCGGAGATCAGACGGCCGCTATAGCGTCCAACGAACGTTTTTAACCGGAACAGCGACCGAAACATGGTGAGATCTTATAGACCCTCAGCGTTAGAAACTTGCATTGTTGGGAACCCTTGGAAAAGGGATGGCGTCGCGGATGTTTTCCATGCCGGTAACATAGAGCACCAGCCGCTCGAGACCGAGACCGAACCCCGCGTGCGGTACGGTGCCGTAGCGACGCAGGTCGCGATACCACCACAGCTCATCCCCAAGGCCTTGCTCCGCCATCCTGGAATCGAGCACATCGAGCCGTTCTTCACGCTGGCTACCACCAACTATCTCGCCCACTCCGGGCACCAGTACGTCCATCGCAGCCACCGTCTTTGCGTCGTCGTTCAAACGCATGTAGAACGCTTTGATCTCTTTGGGGTAGTTGATCACCACCATTGGACCCTGCACGTGTTGCTCCGTGAGAAAGCGTTCGTGTTCAGACTGCAGATCCAGGCCCCACGCAACAGGAAACTCGAAGCTCCGGCCGCTTTTCTGCAGGATTTCTACCGCTTCCGTGTAGTCCAGCCGCTCAAACGGCTTGGTGATCACCGTCTCGATACGGCTGAGCACCTCGCTGTCGATGCGGTCGGCAAAAAACTGCATATCGTCTGGGCAATTGTCGAGAACTTCCTGCAGAACCGATTTCAAAAGATTTTCTGCAAGTGTTGCGTTGTCATGAATATCTGCGAAAGCAATCTCCGGTTCGATCATCCAGAATTCGGCCAGATGGCGGCTGGTATTGGAGTTTTCTGCGCGAAACGTTGGACCGAATGTGTAGACGTTCTTCAGTGCCAGACAATAGCTTTCGATGTTGAGTTGCCCCGAAACGGTCAGAAAAGTCTCGGCACCAAAAAAATCTTCGCTGAAGTCAGTTTCACCATTTGCTCGATTGGCAACATCGAGTGTCGACACCCGGAAAAGCTCGCCCGCGCCTTCGCAGTCGCTCGCGGTGATGATCGGAGTGTTGACCCAGACGAACCCATTGCGTTGAAAGTGGCCGTGAACGGCGCTTGCGATCGCGTTACGAACCCGTGCTATCGCACCGAATGTATTGGTCCGTGGCCGCAGGTGTGCGACGGTACGCAAATACTCGAACGTGTGGCGTTTTTTTGCGATCGGATAGGATTCCGGATCGTCCACCCAACCGATCACCTCCACCTGCTCCGCCTGAATTTCCCGGTCCTGTCCCTTGCCGGATGACTCCACCAATTTTCCCGACACTCGAACCGCACAACCTGTGTTGAGCTCGACAATCTCGGCTTCGTAGTTGGCAAGGTCGGCGTTGGCTACCGCTTGCAGGTTGTCGATGCTTGAACCGTCGTTCACGTGTATGAAGGAGAAGCCGCCTTTCGACGTTCTGCGGGAACGGACCCAGCCTTCAATGGTGACGGCTGTGTCGATGGGGATCTCGTGATGCAGGATGGCGAGAATCGTCTGGGTGTTGGAACTGCTCATGGTCTCTATGGCTGGTGTGTCGCTGGAAGTGAATCTGGAATGATAATGGAATTCCACCAACCTTGGATAATTTACGCGCCGCGGAGGTCATAATGAGTCATGCGAATTGGTTTTCTTATCGGTGGTATTCTCCTCGCGGTCGCTTTGATTGCGCTGTATCGACTGGGTGCAGAGTTCGGCCTGGGTGAGTCAGATGAGGTTGCAGAGCTGCCAGCGCCTGAGCCCATCATCGAGGCGCCAGCACCGCCACCTCCTGCCGAACGCGCGATAGAAGTTGTGAGCGACGTTGTCGAGCCGCCGCTCGTGCTCCCGCCACTTAATGAAAGTGATGCCTTTGTCGAGGAAGCCTTGACCCAGTTTGCTCTTCCGCCAGCCTGGCTCGACCGCGATGACCTGTTGCGCCGATTAGCGGTGGTGGTCGATAACGCCGCGCAGGGCGAGTATCCGCGTCGACAGTTGGGATTTCTGGCACCGGCAGGTAAATTTCGTATCGCCGAGAAAGCAGAGGGGATCTTTGCAGACCCACAGAACTTTCAACGATTTGATACCTATCTTGATGTGCTCGAAGGCATAGATGCCGGCAAGCTGGCTGTGCTGCTGGGTCAGTTCGAGCCGCTGGTGACTGAGGCGCTCGCCGAACTCGGCAATCGCAAAGACAGCGAACGTCAGCTCCTCTCGGCGATCGACCAGATCCTTGCTCTGCCCTACGTGCCTGCGAGCGTTGAGCTGGTGCAACCCAAAGTGTTTTACGAATATGCGGACCCGCGACTCGAAGCGTTAAGTCCTCTGCAGAAGCAGGTGTTGCGTTTCGGCCCGGCCAACGTCGAGCGACTCAAGCAATATCTCCGCTTGCTGGCAAGTGAACTCAGTGCGAACGAGCCCTGAACCAGGGCCAAAGCTTCCTGAGGGCGTTGCAGGTTACTCGATCGTCTTACGCTGAGAGCCCACCATCGATCACAAGCTCTGTACCGGTGATGTAACTGGCGTCATCGCTTGCCAGAAAAAGAACGCCGTTTGCAATATCGCGAGGTAATCCCTTGATACCCGTGGGTACCGAAAGCTCAGCCATGGCATCGAGATCCACGATATTGGCGCCGTCCTGCAGAAAATCGAGATTCACCTTCGACCAGATCGGCGTGTCGATGATTCCCGGATGCACGGAATTCACTCTTATTGGCCAACGTTCCTGACCACATTCGAGCGCCACACCCTTGGTAAACAAGCGAACGCCGCCCTTGGTCGCATTGTAGGCAGAGAGGTTTGCGCTGCCTTTGAGACCCGCGACGGACGACATGTTGATGATCGAGCCACTTCCCGAATCCCGCATCAGCGGGATGCAGTGTTTGACACCGAGAAAAACGCCATCGAGATTGATCGCCTGCTGGCGTTGCCAATCGGCAAGACTCAGCTCCAGGATGCTGCCGCCGATGCCGATTCCAGCGTTATTGACGAGTATGTTCAAGCCGCCGTGGCGGGTCCGTATCGTCTCTACCACGCTCTGCCAGGCTGCTTCGTCGGTCACATCGTGGTGCAGATACTCGGCTTGGCCGCCGGCATCGCGAATACCTTGTACAGTTGTCTCGCCCAGCGCGTCATCGATATCCGATATGACGACGATCGCGCCTTCTTCAGCCAGTCTCTCCGCGCAGCCACGGCCGATTCCCGATGCACCGCCCGTCACCAGTGCAATCTTGTCCTCCACTCTTCCAGCCATCGCTCGCCTCCCCTGACATATCTGTTTCTCTTACAGCAACCGTGAAGTCTGGGATCGGTTTTGTCCAGCTGCAGTTGCCATCCGCCCGCCAGGCGACGGATGATGAGGGTTGGGGAACAACGGAAGAACACATGGACCAGGAACTGGGCGAATTCCGTGCCGAGACCCGCGACTGGCTCGAGGAAAACTGCCCACCGGGCGCGCGTGGCACTGGTCAGATCCCGTTCGGCAGCAGCAAGATAAAGCTCGAAGACGATGTGCAACTGTGGCTTGAACGTATGGCGCAGCGCGGCTGGACTGTGCCGACGGCCTGACGGTGGCGGCGTGGATCCGGCCGACCGCGCTGCCGGGCGGGGGCATGCGGATCATCGACAAGTCGCCCGTCGGCACGGCAACGGCGTACCTGTTCGACACCTACCCGGGCGGAGGGCTGCGGCTCACGACGCGTGACCCGGCGCTCGCTTTCGCGGCGG
>CBDUDJ010000109.1:0-6858 GCA_965365885.1 uncultured Gammaproteobacteria bacterium | reverse complement strand
CTCACTACCAGCCGCAGGCTCACTACCAGCCGCAGGCTCACTACCAGCCGCAGGCTCACTACCAGCCGCAGGCGCTTTAACCGCCGCAGGCGCTTCCTCAGCTACGGGCGCTTCGGCGCCCGCCTCGACTTCGACGAATTCATCCGGGCGGATCGCCCCTGCTGCGTTGTCGAGCCCTTCCTGTACGGCATCTGCAACTGCGGTCACGTATAACCGGATCGCCCGAATGGCATCGTCGTTGCCGGGGATGACATAGTTGACGCCGGCAGGATCGCTGTTGGTATCCACGATGCCAAACACCGGAATGCCCAGTTTGTTGGCTTCACTTACAGCAATGTGCTCGTGCATGACATCCACGACGAAGACTGCATCGGGCAGGCCGCCCATGTCTTTGATACCACCCAGGCTGCGCTCGAGTTTGTCCATCAGGCGCGATTTCTGAAGTGCTTCCTTTTTAGTCAACATTTCAAAAGTACCGTCGCCGGATTGTATTTCTAGCTCCTTCAGGCGCTTTATCGACTGCCGGATTGTTTTGTAGTTGGTGAGCATTCCACCCAGCCAGCGCTGATCGACATAGGGCATGCCGACGCGAGTAGCCTGTTCTGCAATCACTTTTGCTGCCGCACGCTTGGTACCCACGAACAGAATCTTGCTCTTACGGCTGCCTAGATTACGAATCTCGGTCAGCGCGTCATTGAACGCAGGGACAGTCCGCTCTAGGTTGATGATGTGAATCTTGTTGCGGGAGCCGAAGATGTAGGGTGCCATCTTCGGGTTCCAGAAACGGGTTTGATGGCCGAAGTGCACGCCTGCGGCCAGCATATCGCGCATGCTGATGTTCATTACAATTTCTCCGGGTTGCGCCTCCGCCGTCCCCAAGCTTCTAACCAGCAATTCCTCGTAAAGGAGCCGGGCACCCGAAAGCTTGTGTCGGACAACGTGAGTAATTTAGTTTAAGTTTCACTTCGCCTCAGCCTGGCTGCTTGATTTTCAAGTCTCAAATTAGCCGGGCTGAGCAAATCGCCCGAGGCCCCTATCGCTTCCCCGCCACTGGCCGGGAAGCTATTGATTGCCCCAAAGCGGCGCGCTTTATACCATAAACCGTTTAGCGCTTATACAAGGTTTATTCATGGCCGCAAGAATGACGAGCGAAGACGATATCTCCCGCATGCGCACAGCCGGTGCGCTTGCTGCCGGTGTTCTGGAGATGATCGGCGATCATGTAGTGCCCGGTATCAGTACCGGTGAACTCGATCGGCTCTGTCATGACTACATCGTCGATGAGATCGATTGTGTACCCGCGCCGCTGAATTACACCAATTCACCTGGCACCCCACCCTTCCCCAAATCGATCTGCACATCCGTCAATCATGTTGTCTGCCACGGCATTCCAAGCGGAAATAAGGTGCTGAAAAGCGGCGACTGCCTGAACATTGACGTGACCGTAATCAAGGACGGGTTCCACGGCGACACGAGCAAGATGTTTTTCGCCGGCAAACCTTCGGTGCTGGCCGAGCGTCTTGCCCGGGTTACCCAGGAATGCCTGTATCGCGGAATCGATGCCGTCCGCGCAGGTGCCCGTCTCGGTGACATTGGTCACGCCATACAGACCCATGCGGAAGCGAATAATTTTTCCGTTGTGCGGGAGTTTTGCGGTCACGGGATCGGTAAGATCTTTCACGATGAGCCGCAGGTCGTCCACTACGGCAAAGCCAACACCGGCATGGAACTCGAAGAAGGTATGACCTTTACCATCGAACCGATGATTAACGCCGGTAAGCGCCATATCAAAATCCTGCCCGACTATTGGACAGTGGTGACCAAAGATCACAAGCTATCGGCACAGTGGGAGCACACGATCCTGGTGACCACACAGGGTTGTGACGTACTTACCCGGCGATCCGAGGAGCCCTTTGCGTGAGTGTTGGGCTCAGTGGAGAAAAATCCGGGAACACAAGTGCCGTCAGGCGCTTCGGAGTCGGTCCAGGAAAGTACCTGCAGTCATTGAGTAAACGCCTGCGTGAACACGACGAAAACCTCGCAGACCGCTACTGGAGTAGACACAACGTCGAAGATCTGTTGGCCGAGCGCACCGGTTTCTTTGATGATCTACTCAGAGAAATCTGGCTGAAGTTCATTCCCGAGCAGGCCCAGCGGCAACTTTGCCTGTTTGCAGTGGGAGGCTACGGCCGAGGCGAACAATTTCCCCACTCTGACGTCGATCTGCTCATCCTGGCAAAAAAGCCGAGTACCTGGAGCGCGGAAATTCGCGCCTTTCTGCAGTGTCTGTATGACCTTAATCTCGAAATAGGCCACAGCGTGCGGCGCCTCGGTGACTGTAAAAAAGAAGCTCATCAGGACCTTACTGTCGCTACGGCAATGTACGAGCGGCGCTACCTGGTCGGTTCTGAAATTCTAGCCGGCAAACTCGATAAGGTGCTCTCAGCCAATCGGCTGTGGCCTGCGAGCAAATTCTTCCGCGCGAAGCGCGACGAGCAGGAAGCCAGACATCGGCACTTCGACAACGTCGAGTACGGACTGGAGCCCAACCTCAAAGCCTCGCCAGGCGGCATGCGCGATCTGCAGACCGTCATCTGGGTTTTGCAGCGCCAGTTCGGCACTTCAGAACCGCGCGATCTGGAGAAGATCGGGGCTTTGACAGCCCAGGAGCGAACCTGGTTTCTCGATGGCCAGCGCTTTTTGTGGTGGGTTCGATTCGGCCTGCATCTGCTCGCAGGGCGAAAAGAGGACCGATTGCAGTTCGAGTATCAGCGAGGTTTAGCCGAACGACTTGGCTTCGCCGATACAGGCGCCAAGCGGGGTGTCGAACGCTTCATGAAAATGTACTACCAGCATGTGCTCGAATTGCGGGAAGTCAACGATGTTGTAATGCAGTACTTCGAAGAGTCGATACTGCGTGGCAGAGAGAAACCGACAATCGAGCCCATCAACGAGCGTTTCCAGATCCGCAACAACTACATCGAGGCCTGCCATGAAAAGGTCTTCAGCGATTCGCCGCGCTCGCTGCTGGAAATCTTCGTAATCATGGCAAACAGGCGCGATATATCCGGCGTTCGTGCGGAAACGATCCGGATGATTCGCGACCATTTAGACCTGATCGACGACAATTTCCGTCGCGATCCCGAAGTTACACGCCTGTTTATGGACCTGTTGAAAGCACCATACACACTCGTCTCTCAACTCACCCGGATGCGACGCTACGGCGTGCTCGGCCGTTACCTTCCCGAATACGGCGAAATCGTGGGCCAGATGCAACACGACCTCTTTCATATTTATACGGTGGACGCCCACACTATGATGGTCATACGTCATATGCGCCGTTTTCATTACAGGTCGAGCGAAAAATTGTTCCCGGTTGCCTGTCACTGCGTGCGTAATATTCCAAAGATCGAGTTACTCTATGTGGCAGGCCTCTATCACGATATCGGCAAGGGCCGCGGCGGCAATCACTCCGAACTTGGCGCGACAGACGTCATCAGATTCTGTTCACAACACGGGCTGACCGAAGATGACACGGAACTGGTTGCCTGGCTTGTCAGGCAACATCTGACGATGTCGAGCACAGCTCAGCGCAAAGATCTTTATGACCCGGAGGTTATTTTAGAGTTTGCGACGGAGGTCAAATCCGTTCGCCGCCTGGACTATCTCTACGCGCTGACCGTAGCCGATATAAACGCCACAAATCCAACGCTCTGGAACAACTGGCGAGCGACTTTACTGCGACAACTGTATGGAGAGACACGAAAAGCGCTACGCAGGGGCCTGGAGTCTCCACTGGACAAACAGGCCACCATTCGCGCATGCAAAGAAAGTGCGATTGAAAAACTGTTAGGTCACGGCATCACGGAAGAACAGGTTCAGGACGTCTGGAAGGTGCCAGGCAGCGAGTTCTTTTTACGTCACACGCCAAGACAGGTGGCAGAAACGACACGCATGATGCTGCAGCATGACCCGCACGCCGCGCCGCTGGTCCTGCTGCAAGTCCGTAGAGGTCAGGTTTCAGATGAAGGAGCTACGGAAATCAGCGTGTACGTGGCTGACCGCCAGTATCTCTTTGCATCGACTGTCGCTGCGCTGAATCAACTCGGCCTGTCCGTCTACGATGCGAACATTCACACGTCAACCAACGGCTTGTGCCTCAACACATTCATCGTCTTAGATGAGCACGGCAACGTCGCCGGCAAGCGCCAGAGTGAACGCGAGCATCTACAGGACGAATTATCGAAAATCCTCAGTCAGTCCAGCGATTTCCCCAACATCGTCAAACGTCGATTACCGCGTCAACTCAAACAGTTACCAACTACCACTGTGGTCAAAATTACCAATCCGGCGGGTGCTGGCACCTCGGAGCTGAACCTCATCGCCGCTGATCGACCGGGATTACTCGCAAGCATCGGTTTGTTATTTGCGGAACTCGGTATATCTGTGCTGAACGCACGAATCACAACGCTCGGCGAGCGCGTGGAAGACGTCTTCACCATTCAAAACGAAGCCGGATCGCCAATCGCGAGCAACGAAGAGATTTACCTGCTCGAAAATACCATTCGTCAGCGCCTGGACAGACAGCTGGCAGATGAGACGTAGCCCAGACAATGAGTGAAGTCGGATGAACCCCTACCTGGATGCTCTCGAGCCTTATCCTTTCGAGCGTCTGCAGCAGCTCAAATCCGGGACCGATGCCGATCAATCGTATCCGCACATTGCATTGTCGATCGGCGAACCCAGACATCGGCCGCCGCAGTTTGTAATCGACATTCTCAGTGATCGAGATCTCCTCGAAACCGATCTCGCCGCCTATCCGGCGACCCGCGGCGAAGAATCCCTGCGTGTGGCCATCGCACAGTGGTTACAACGCCGATTCACAGCGCGTGTCGATCCGGCTACTCAAGTGTTACCAGTGGCCGGCACAAGGGAGGCGTTGTTTTCCTTCGGCCAGGCAATCCTCAGCGGCAACCGGCAGGCGATCGCACTGCTGCCAAATCCGTTCTATCAGATCTACGAGGGAGCGATCGTGCTGCGCGGCGCAACGCCCTGCTACGTCGCCGGGCAACCTGCCGACGACTATCAGCCGCGCTACGCGGACATTCCCGACGCGGTCTGGCGTGAGTGCGAACTGGTCTATCTGTGCTCACCGGCAAATCCCACTGGACGCAACCTTCGGCCAGAGGAGTTGCTATGGTTGATCGAGCAGGCCGAACGCTTCGATTTCGTGATTGCTGCTGATGAGTGCTACTCGGAGATCTATCTCAGCGAGGAAAACAAGCCCACCGGACTGCTGGAAGTTGCCGCCGCCTCCGGCATCGACGATTTCCGCCGCTGCGTTGTCTTCCATTCTCTGAGTAAGCGATCGAGCCTGCCCGGGCTCCGCTCGGGATTTGTGGCTGGGGATGCGCAGATCCTTGCACGCTACTATCAATACCGGACCTACGAAGGCTGTGCCCTGGCGAACCATGTGCAGAAAGCCAGCACCGCCGCCTGGCAGGATGAAGAACACGTCATCGAAAACAGGCGTCTGTATTGTCAGAAATTCGCAGCGGTGACGCCCATCCTTGCCCGTGCGCTGCCGATCACCGATCCTGAAGGCGGTTTTTACCACTGGCTCAACATCGGCGAAGATGATGAAGTTTTCAGCCGCCGACTCTATGAAGAACGTAACGTCACAGTGTTGCCGGGCTCCTACCTCGGGCGCACGAGTGGCGGCTGCAATCCAGGCGCGCAGCACATCAGAATCGCCTGGGTCGCGCCACTGGCCGACTGCATTTCCGCAGCTGAGCGCCTGAGCGAATGGTTGATAGCGCGCTGAGGCTGTGCGCTGAGGCAGCGCGCTGAGGCTGTGCGCTGAGGCAGCGCGCTGAGGCTGTGCGGTGGAGCAGCTGCTGACGTAAATAACCCGGTTGTGATAGGTTAGCCGCCCACGTAACACGCCGATCTAGCAAGATGACGGACATATTCGCATTTGCCTTAGGTACCAGCCGTACCGACGCTTCCGGTGCGCCGCTTGACTGTTTGTTTCCCGCACCACTCATGCTGCCATCCCCGGAGGTCGCAGCGGCGATCACCGCTCATTTCAAACCAGGCATCACAACCGTCAGCTGTGAGACCGCAAGGGCATATGCCACGGCAACGAACGGTTCCGCCAACGGCAGTTTGACCGCTCTGGTCGAAACAGATGCTTCGTTGACCGCTGTTTTTCTGCCGGCAGATACCCCGATTACATCGACCGAGGAGGCCTACCTCAAACTGCATCTGCTGTCGCATCGCCTGACGCTGCCTAACACGCTGAATCTCGCAGACATCTTCGCGCATCTGCCGAATGTGGCATGGACCAGCGAAGGTCCCTGCCACCTCCAGGAAATAGCTGCTGCCCAACTTGCAGCGCATCGTGCTGGCAGAAACCTGGAAGTGTTTTCCGTCGACAAGTTTCCAAAAATGACAAACTATGTGATTCCACCCGGTGTGCGTATTGCAGATGCCAGCAGAATCCGCCTGGGAGCTTTCCTCGGTGATGGCACGACCGTGATGCACGAAGGGCTCGTCAATTTCAACGCTGGGGCGCTGGGTCCCAACATGGTGGAAGGCAGAATCTCGCAAGGCGTGATCATTGGCGCGCACACCGATCTTG
Source organism: uncultured Gammaproteobacteria bacterium (assembly GCA_965365885.1). GTDB lineage: Bacteria > Pseudomonadota > Gammaproteobacteria > Pseudomonadales > Azotimanducaceae > SZUA-309. Next base: position 215 of record CBDUDJ010000109.1, on the reverse strand, counting down.
GTGGCAGCTCGAGCACGATGGGAACACTGTCGGGCGGTGGCGCAATCATTATCTCCATCGGCGAACACTGTCTGATCGGTGCCAACGCTGGTACTGGAATACCGCTCGGCGATCGTTGCACAATCGAAGCGGGCCTCTACATCACAGCCGGAACACCGGTGAGCCAGATCGATGAATCCGGTGGTGCTACCTTGCGTAAGGCGCGGGAACTCGCC
>CBDUDJ010000108.1:0-6869 GCA_965365885.1 uncultured Gammaproteobacteria bacterium | reverse complement strand
GGGGCGAAGTTTCCAGTACTGCCATTCGCGCGTTAATCAGAAAGCTTACCGCGGAAGAGAACACCAGAAAACCGTTGAGTGATAACAAAATCGCAGCAATACTGGCCAAGCAGAATATACGGGTTGCGCGGCGGACGGTGGCGAAATATCGCGAGTCATTGGCCATACCGCCATCGAACGAACGCAAGCGCCTTATCTGATATAGAAAACAGGCGCGACAATCGGCGACGAGAGAAAGGAGGCGCACGCAAAGAGGCAGATAGAAGGAACAAGCGATCAGAACAGGCGGAGCAAAATAACGGAACAGGCTGTGGCTGGTCACTGACGAAAAATTCAGACGCTATTCAAACAAAAGGAGGATGCGAATGCAGCTGAACATATCTGGACATCACATCGAGGTTACCGACTCTCTGAAGAGTTATGTAACGGAGAAGCTGCAAAGATTGGAACGACACTACGACCACATCACCAACGCCCATGTCATTCTAAGCGTGGACAAACTCAAACAACGAGCCGAAGCCACACTCCACATCAGCGGAGCGGAAGTTTTCGCCGATGCCGATTGTACAGACCTGTATGCTGCGATTGACAAACTTGCCGACAAACTCGACCGTCAGATTCTCAAATACAAGGAAAAAACCGTCGACCGTCATCACGGCCGGCAGTGAACGCGCAGGCATTTTATGATCGACATCACCCGCATCCTGAGTCCGCAGTGCGTCAGGGTGGCTGTAGAGGCTAGCTCTCGCAAACGCGTGTTGCACTACACAAGTGATATTCTCGCTGAAGCCTATCCTGAACTTTCTGCCCGCAAGGTGTTCGACGAACTCGCGAGCCGGGAACGCCTGGGTAGTACGGGTCTCGGAGAAGGTGTTGCCATACCGCACTGCCGCATCGACTGCGAGGAAATCTTAGGCGCCTTCGTCACGCTCAAAGCTTCCGTAGATTACGATGCAATCGATGAACAGCCGGTGGATCTCCTGTTCGTACTCATCGTGCCCCCGGCGGAAACAACCGCACACCTGGATCTGCTTGCTGCGCTCGCCCGATTATTTAGTGAGGTGGAAAACCGCAACAACCTGCGCAACGCGCGCTCGGACCAGGAACTCTACGAGCAACTCGTGGGCATGTTCGGCAAACAGGCAGCATGAAGCTTTTCATTATCAGCGGCCGTTCCGGCTCCGGTAAGTCCACTGCCCTGAGGGCGCTGGAAGATGCCGGGTTCAACTGCATCGACAACTTCCCAATCGGTCTGCTCGAATCTCTCATCAACGAAGCTCAGGCCGACCAGAGCTATGCCGTTTGCATCGATGCCCGCAGCGACGATCTCGAAGCGCTGCCAGACATTCTGGCTGGCATGGACGCAAAGACCGTCGAACGCCAGGTGATCTATCTCGATGCGCTTACGGGAACTCTTGTCAAACGCTTCAGCGAGACCAGACGGCGCCATCCTCTGACAGACGCCCAAACCGACCTGCTCGCCGCAATCGAAGCCGAGTCCGACGTGCTGCGCAACATAGCGGATCTGGCGGATCTGACCATGGATACCACCACCATGCGCGGCAGCGAACTGGTAGAGGTCATTCGCTCACGTATTGCTGAACACTTCGCACCAGGTATTTCTGTTCTGTTCAAATCCTTCGGCTTCAAATTTGGCGTCCCGGTGGATGCCGATCTGGTATTTGATATTCGCTGTCTAGCCAACCCCCATTGGGAAGCTGAACTGCGAACACTCAGCGGGATCGACGCGCCTGTCACGAAGTTTCTTGAAAGCCACGAATCTGTTGGCGAGATGTTCGAAGACATCGCCGGGTTCCTCGGCCGCTGGATCCCGCGATTCGAAGAAAACAACCGCGCTTACATCACCGTAGCCATCGGTTGCACGGGCGGGCAGCATCGTAGCGTTTACATGGCGGAACGACTGGGCGGTCACTTTGCGAAGAAATTTGGCGATGTCCTGGTTCGCCACCGGGAGCTCAAATAAGGTTCGTCATGCCGACAACAACCGTAAACATCGTCAACAAACTCGGCCTGCATGCTCGCGCTGCCGCCAAGTTCGTCAACCTCGCAAAGACCTTCTCCAGTGAGGTTTCACTGTCCAATCAAGGCGCCAGTGTCGACGGCAAGAGCATCATGAACGTAATGCTGCTGGCAGCACCGCTGGGCAGCGAGCTGACTCTGAGCGTCGAAGGTGCGGACGCAGCCGAAGCATTCGAAAGCCTGGTCGCGCTGGTCGACGATGGCTTCGGCGAAGCAGACTAAGCTCCGGCCCATGCGGTTCCAGGAGCAACTCAGCGAAGTCATTCGATCCTACGGCAGCGGTAGTCTCGACGAGACACGTGTCCTGCTCGAATCATTGCGGCCTCCGGAAATAGCCAATCTGCTGGAATCGACGCCACCGAAGGTGCGCCAGGTCATCTGGCGTCTGCTGGACGAAGAAGAAGAAAACCAGATCCTCCAGCACCTCCACGAAGACGTTCTGAACGAGTTCGTGGAATCGATGGAAACCGAGCAGCTGGCCGCCGCTGCGGATGACCTCGATACAGACGACTTCGCCGATATTCTGCAACAGCTGCCGCGAACGATTTCCGACGAAGTCCTGGCAATGCTCGACGCAAGCGATCGTGCGCGCCTCGAAGCAGTGCTGTCCTACCCCGAGGACACGGCCGGGGGTTTGATGAACACCGATACGATCACGGTCCGGCCGCGCCACGCGATTGAAATTGTCCTGCGCTACTTGCGGCTGCGCAAAGATCTGCCAAATGCCACCGATGCACTCATCGTGGTCAACAGCCGGGAAGAATACGTGGGCCTGTTGCCGGTTGCGAAACTGTTGACGGCTGATCCGTCCGTGACCGTCCGCGAGGTAATGGACTCAGAAGCAGAAGTGATTACCGTAGATCTGCCGGACACTGATGTCGCCCGGATATTTTCGGAGCACGACCTGATCTCCGCACCCGTGGTCGATGCAGCAGGCAAACTGCTCGGCCGGATCACCATTGACGATGTGGTAGATGTCATCATCGAAGATGCGGATGAAGCCGTTCTTGCCAGAGCGGGTCTTGATCTCGAGGAAGACACATTCGCACCAATCATCAAGTCTGCAAGACGCAGAGCCGTCTGGTTGAGTATTAACCTCGCCACCGCATTCCTTGCCGCGGCGGTCATAAATATCTTTGAAGAGACAATCGCGAAAGTGGTGGCACTTGCCGTGTTGATGCCGATCGTCGCCAGTATGGGGGGCATTGCCGGCACTCAGACGCTTACGCTCGTGATTCGCGGCATTGCAATGGGTCAGATTGGCCGCGCCAACCTGCCTTACCTGGTCAACCGCGAGTTCGTGGTCGCCATACTCAACGGCCTGCTGCTTGCCAGCCTCGTTGCCATCGTCGCCGCGATTGCTTTTGAGGACATGATCCTCGGCGCCGTCATCGCCCTGGCAATGGTCATCAACCTCATGGTTGCTGCAATCTCGGGTAGCCTGTTGCCAAGCATCCTCGGATCAATGGGCATAGATCCTGCGATCGCCGGTGGCGTTGTACTCACCACCATCACGGATGTAACGGGATTCTTTGTTTTTCTCGGGCTGGCAACCTGGGCTTACGCCTGAAAAGCCGGGCATGCACTCTGCGGCGCGCGTCTACTCGCCGGCCAGCGTCATGTTGCCAATCAGCACAGATGGTGTGCGTATGTTGCCGCGGCGGTCCACATCATCACCAATGCACACGACATCTTTGAACATATCTTTGAGGTTGCCCGCGATGGTGATCTCGTCTACCGGATAGACTACCTCACCGTTTTCGACCCAGAACCCGGACGCGCCGCGTGAGTAGTCGCCCGTGACTGAATTCACACCCTGCCCCATGAGGTCCGTCACCATCAGTCCCTGGCCCATTTCCCCAGGCAGTTGTGCCACCGGTTGCGTTTTTCCCGTCAGGCTCAGGTTGAAAACACCGCCAGCATTGCCGGTCGACTCCATGCCCAGTTTGCGCCCGGAATAGGTCGACAGCACATAGTTCTCGACGACGCCATTGCTGACAAACGCTTTGGCTTGTGTTGCCACGCCATCGCCATCAAAGCCCGCACTGCCGAGTTGTTGGGGCAGATGCGGCTCTTCGGCAAGCCCGATATGCTCACTTGCAACTGCCGTGCCGAGCGAATCGAGCAGAAATGACGCTTTACGGTACAGCGAACCGCCACTGATCGCGCCCAGCAGATGACTGACGAGTCCCCCTGCTGCCTGCGGGCTGAAGAGAACCGGGAAGCGGCCTGTTGCCACCCGCCTGGGAGTGAGCCGTGCCACGGTTCGCCGACCAGCTTCGGCGCCAACAGCCGCAGCCGCTTCCATCGCAGCAGGATCGCGCGCCACCGTGTACCAGTAGTCACGCTGCATCCCGCTGTCATCGCGTGCGATCAGCACGCAACTCATGCCATGACGTGTACCGACGTAGCTGCCGATGAAGCCGAGGCTGTTACCGTATACCCGACAGGATTGCTGCGAGGTCACCTGGGCACCCTCGGAGCTTGTGATTCGTAAATCCTCTTCGAGACCGGCGGCCTCACATTCCCTCGCGAGCGCCTCCGCCGCTGCTGGATCTAGGCTCCAGGGATGATAGAGATCCAGAGAGGGCAACACTTCAGGCATTCTGTTCACATCGGCAAGACCGTTGCATGGATCTTCCTGCGTGTGCTTTGCGATGTTTGCCGCCGCAGAGACGGTATCCTGGATAGCCTGCGCGCTGCTGTCGGACGTGCTCGCTGTACCTTTGCGTTTGCCGTAGTACAGCGTGATGCCAAAGCCGCGATCGTGGTTGAATTCCACGGTCTCGAGTTCGCCCATCCTCACTGTCACAGCGAGCCCCACGTCTTCGCTGACGGACACCTCCGCTGCATCCGCACCCTGCCGGCGGGCTTCGCTTAGAATGTCATCGACCAGATTTTTCAATCGGTCTTCGCTATCTCGAAGCTCCAGCGTCGGTTGCGTCATAATGGTCCCATTGTCGTTACAGAGTCAGTCCGGCACATGACGGATCTCGAGGTCAGTAAATCTGAGCGTAAGCGTCAGGCGAGCGAGCTGCAAAAACTCGGCCGCAGACTTGCTGAGCTGAACGCGCGGCAATTCGCCGACATCGACCTGCCTGACGCGGTACGCCAGGCCATCGCCGACTACCAGCGCTTTGCTTCTCATGAGGCAAAGCGCCGCCAGTTGCAGTTCATCGGCAAGCTCATGCGCGGCATAGACAGCGAACCCATCAACGCCCTGCTCGATGAACTCGACGGTGTCTCAGCGGCAGCCCAATACCAGTTCAACCAGCTCGAGCGCTGGCGCGACCGGCTGATGGACGAACCTGCCGCACTCACGCAGTACCTCGATGAACACCCACATGCCGAACGCCAGCGGTTGAAACACCAACTGCAGAAAGTTCGCACAGCACACACTGAGGAACAAAAACGCCTCGCGGCGCGAAAACTGTTCCGCATCCTGCGAGAGTTCGGTTAACGGCCTGAGCTGCGGCTGTATCTGGCCTCAGGGCTCGGCCGCAATATCGTGGTGAGACTGGCAGCGTGTTTGCCAACACGCTGCTAGCCGGTCTGTGTGCCACCAACGATGACTTCATCGATCTTCAGCGTCGGTTGACCGACACCGACAGGCACGCTCTGGCCGTCTTTACCGCAAACGCCCACGCCCTGGTCGAGTGCCAGATCATTGCCCACCATCGAGATTCGCGTCATCACTTCGGGGCCATTGCCGATAAGTGTGGCGCCGCGAATGGGTGTGGTTACCTTGCCCTTTTCAATGAGATAGGCCTCCGTTGCTGAAAACACAAACTTGCCCGAGGTTATGTCGACCTGGCCGCCGCCGAAATTGACCGCATAGATACCGCGTTCGACGCTCTCGATGATCTCTCCAGGGTCGTGTTCACCCGCTCGCATGAAGGTGTTGGTCATGCGCGGAATCGGTAGATGCGCATAGGACTGACGTCTGCCGTTACCGGTGCTGTTCACGCCCATGAGGCGGGCATTGTGCTTGTCCTGCATGTAACCCTTGAGGATGCCGTTTTCGATCAGCACAGTTTCCTGGGTATTGGTACCCTCATCGTCAATCGACAAGGAACCGCGGCGACCCGGCATCGTGCCATCATCCACAACCGTGCAGAGCTTTGAGGCTACCTGCTCGCCCACACGATTGGCGAAAGTTGATGAACCTTTGCGATTGGCATCGCCTTCGAGTCCGTGGCCGACGGCTTCGTGGAGCAACACGCCCGGCCAGCCCGGGCCGAGGACGACTGTCATGGGTCCCGCCGGCGCATCGGCCGCTGCGAGGTTCAGCAGTCCTGAGCGCACCGCCTCCCGCGCAAGCTCAGCGGGAAACCCGTCACTGATGAGCTCTTTGAGATCATAACGCCCACCGCCACCGGCGAACCCACGTTCACGGCGACCGTCTTTTTCAACAATTACCGAAACATCCAGACGAACCAGCGGACGCACATCGGCGGCAAGCGTGCCATCTGAGGCGACCACCAGCAGGGAGTCGTGGCTCGCCGCCAGCCGCACGTTTACTTCCTTCACGCGGGAATCCTCAGCGCGCGCCACAGCATCGACCTCATGGAGAACCGCAACTTTCTGCTCGTCACCCAGACTGCCAATCGGATCCACGCGCGGGTACTGGCTTGTCGCGGTGACAGCTTGCGGAGCGCGCAGGCGACCGCTGCTACCCTGGCGGGCGATCGAACGAGCAGCCTCCGTTGCGGATTTTAAAGATGGCAGCATGATATCTTCGGCATAGGCGAAACCGGTTTTCTCGCCCGTCACTGCGCGCACGCCAACCCCGTGATCTACGCTGAAACCGCCCTCTTTGACGATCCCGT
>CBDUDJ010000107.1:0-6889 GCA_965365885.1 uncultured Gammaproteobacteria bacterium | reverse complement strand
CCTGTGCACAACGTATCGGGTCCCAGTTGATGCCTCGGGTTATTGCGAGCGCCGCTGCCGCGGTGTCACCTGCACCGGTAACGTCATAAACATCCACGCTCCGGCCGGGAATGTGCTGATGTGCGCCGCCAGCTTCGACGACCGTCATACCATCAGCACCGCGGGTCACAACCAGCGCCTGAAAATCGTGTTCGCGACACAACGTCTCGGCTTTTGCCACGAGCTGAGTCTCGTCCACCCAGGGACCAACGGCTGCTGCAAATTCCTGAGCATTGGGTTTCAGCAGGCTCGCACCGGCGTAACTGCGCAGAGGCTTGTGTTTGGGATCGACAACAACGGGGACGCCTCGTGCCTTCGCGAGCGCCACCAGTGCTGCCGGATTTGACAGCGTGCCTTTGTCATAGTCCTGCAGGACAACCACGGAGGCGTCACTCAGATGCTGCGACAGCTTCTCGGCAACCGCGTTTTCAGCCCGTTGCAGCGCAGCGTCCGGTATCGAAGATTCGAAATCTGTTCTCAGCAATTGTTGTTTCTGACTCACCACCCGCAACTTGACGATGGTCGGCCAGTCTTCCAGCGCGACGAAATCACAGTGAACGCCTGCAGCAGATAACGTGGCACCCAGCACGCTCGCCGGTTCATCCGAGCCGACCAAGCCGATCAGCGTGCAGCGCGCGCCGAGACCCGCCACGTTCAGCGCAACGTTGGCTGCACCACCGGGACGATCTTCGATGTGATCGACATCGACGATCGGCACTGGAGCTTCCTGGGAAAGTCGCCGGGCGTCACCAAACCAGTAGCGATCCAGCATTACGTCGCCAACAACCACGATGTGGACGTCTTGCAGAGAAGGGAGTTTCATGGCGCTGCGGATGGTAACACAGGGCTCCCCTGCTACAATCCGCGACTGTCCGCAAGCCAGATCATGTCAAAACGTAAGCAGCGAAAGAAGATTTACTCACCGAGCGTCTGGGGTACCTGGCTGGTAATTGCACTCGGCTGGCTACTCTCCAGGATGCCGCTCCGTACCATATCCCGCTTCGCCGGCCTCACCGGAAACCTGGTTTATCAGCTCGCTCGCCAACGCCGGCACATCACCGAAGTAAACCTTGAACTCTGTTTCCCGGAACTCACTGCAAGCGAACGCAGATCGCTGGTCAAACAGACAATGATTCACACGAGCACAGGTGCTCTGGAAGTCGTGCTGCCATGGCTCAATCCAATGCGGGATCTGAGTGAACGGATCACGGTTACCGGTGTGCATCACCTCGAAGCGGCCATCGCAGAAGGCAGGGGCGTCGTGCTGATTGGCGGTCACTTTTCTGCTATGGATATTATCTCCCAGGGTCTCGCCAAAGCTGTAGACATCGACGTGATGTACCGGGAAAACAAGAACCCCGTGTTGGAGTGGTTGCAGGTTTCAGGCAGGAGCCGCTATTTCGATGGCGTGATCGAGCGTGGAGACACCCGCCAGGCGTTACGCAGGCTTAAGGCCGGGCGGACGATCTGGTACGCGGCAGATCAGGACTATGGTCCCAAGCACTCGGTGTTTGCGCCGTTTTTCGGAGTAACGACCGCCACCATCACGGCCACCGCACGATTTGCCCGGTTCAACAATTCAGCAGTCATTTTCATGAAGAACTTCCGCGATCTCGACACGCTGACCTGGTCGATCGACTTCAGTCCCCGAGTGGTGGGATTCCCAACAGGTGACGACGTCGCTGATGCAACGCGGATAAACCAGATTATCGAAGCAGCCATCCGTGAACATCCTGAACAGTACCTGTGGATGCACCGGCGATTCAAAACCCGGCCACCGGGCGAACCTTCGGTCTACCAGATCAACCAGCAGCCTGCGCCTTAGGCCGCCCCTGGCCTCGGCGTTCCTCAACCCATCTGAAAAAAGAGATCGTCGAGACGCCGAGCGACAGCGGCCACGGAAAATTCACGCGTCGTACGTTCGATCCCTTGTTGGATGCGGGCATCGATCCCGCCACTTTGATACAGCCCATGAATCTCCTGCAGCGCATCTGCAATCACGTCCGGCTGAGGCTTGTCGTAGTAAAACCCGACTCCCCCCAACACCGACTCGGGGCCAGCCACCTGGCCGGCAAGTACCGGCACCCCCGACGCCATCGCTTCGAGTGCCACCATGCCGAATGCCTCGCGATCCTCGGAAACCATGAGCAGAATATCCAGCGCGCGCATCAGGCGTTTTGCGTCCGGCACAAATCCGACTATCTCAACGGGAAGGCCACGCGCCATTTCTTCGAGCTCGGCTTTGAGTTCACCCTCGCCGAGAATCACCAAACGAACATCCGGAATTCGCTGTGCCAGATCAGTTAGGGCATGCACCGCCAGTTGCGGTCGCTTCCAGGGTATTAAGCGGCCCATCACACCGATCGTGAAGGGACCGGGCTCAAGGCCCAGTTGCGCGAGTGCCGCTTCGCGCGACAGTTGCATCTGCGCCAGTGCCGTCTGATCAATGCCGTTCACGAGACACAGTGGTCGGGACACCGCCCTTCCGAGATCCGCCTGCACGGCCGGTGAAACACCTGCAAACAGAAATTCACGGGCGAACATCTTTCGCTCTAACCTTCGTTGAAGTCGTTTGAAAAATCCGAACTCATGTGCAAGCGCCACCATGCGGCCCGGGCTGAGCGCGCTCGCGCGCAACGTCCGATAAGTCCGGTAACGATGACAAATTGCCAGTATTGGATCAGGCAAACCCAATCCGGCTACTCGATCTTCTAAAGATGCAACAAGTGGCCGCAAGCGGTTCAGATCTTCGCAGTTGAGGTACTCAGCCCAACTGACACCTTCACCTCCGATCGGTGGCGAGAAAAAAATCGTGACTACACGGAAGCCAAGACTCTCACCTGCCGCCTTGTAAACCGCGCAGATATCGGCAAATGGCGGGTGATCGTTCGGTGAGAGCTGCAGGATGATCTGACTAGTCGACATCTTCCTTCTTGGTGACCAGGTAGTCTTGCATCACCAGATACTCCAGGTCGGAACCGTTGAACATGTTCAACGCATCCTGCGGCGAGCAGACCATGGGTTCACCACGGCGGTTGAGGGACGTGTTGAGGACCACGGCGTTACCCGTCAGCGTATCGAGTTCTTCCAGCAAGGCATAGTAACGGGGGTTCTGGGTTCGCTCGACGATCTGCACCCGTGCGGTACCGTCTGCGTGCACCACTTCGGGAATACGCGACTTCCAGGCTTCGTTAACGTCGAACGTTATTGTCATGAACGGTGCGGGGTGGTCGGTTTGAATAATGTCAGCAGCGACGCTGTCCAGCACGCTCGGGCAGAACGGGCGCCAGCGCTCGCGAAATTTAATTTGCTCATTGATTCGATCAGCGATGCCGTCGGCATCTGGGCAACCCAGAATGCTGCGGCCACCAAGCGCGCGTGGTCCGAACTCCATACGGCCCTGAAACCAGGCAACGGGGTTGCCGGCAGCGAGTATGGCTGCAGTCTCTCGCGGCACGTCATCGAGCTTGCGCCACTCGATCGGCTCCCGGCAGCTTTCGACGATCTCGAGACACTCTGCGTTACTGTATTCAGGACCGAGATAAACATGATTCATCCGCGACATTTTTTCACCGCGCTCGGCAGCAACGTACGAGGCAGATCCAAGAGACGTTCCTGAATCACCAGCTGCGGGCTGCACGTAGAGCTCTTTAACATGATCAAGCCCGACGATTCGTTGATTGAGTTTAACGTTGAGCGCCCCACCACCGGCAAACGCAAGACGACCTGTCTGGCGAATAATGTCACCAAGATAGGTTTCCATCAGTTCAAGACACCACTCTTCGAAAAGTTGCTGCATGGCGGCGGCGTAGTGAATGTAGGGTTCATCGGCCACGTCGCCTTTGCGGCGTGGTCCAAGCCAGTCGATGAGCTTGTCACTGAAATAGAAACCGACTCCGTCCTCCCTGTAGCGACGAAGCCCAACGGTGTTCACATAGGTCGTATCGACTTCGAAACCTTTGCCACGATGCGCAATGAGACGGCCGAGATCGAACTTGCCGGCATCACCATAGGGCGCCATACCCATAACCTTATACTCACCATCGAGCATTTCGAACCCGAGATATTCGGTGATGGCTCCATAAACACCACTGAGCGAATCAGGGTCGTAGAACTCCTTGATACGATGAATCTTGCCGTTCTCGCCATAACCAAAGAAGGTCGTGGCGTATTCGCCTTTGCCGTCCACGCCAAGAATTGCCGTTTTCTCTTCGAACCCGCTCAAATGATAGGCGCTTGATGCATGCGCCAGGTGATGCTCAACGGGCACGAACTCGGTGCTGTCCCAGTCGATACCCAGTTCAACGCCTGTCTGCAACACCCGTCTGCGATTACGCCGATAACGCCGGTTGCCGTTCAACAACACATCCAGACACCGGTCCGGGGCGTACCAGTAGCGTTTGGCATAGTGCCAGCGTGCAGCACTCAGTAGGCTGATGGGTGCGTAGGGAAAGGTCACTATGTCGACCTTGCGCGCGGAAATCCCGGCAGATCGCAGACAGTAGCGGGCCGCCTCCATAGGCATGTGGCCTTTCGCATGTTTATCGCGGATGAAGCGCTCTTCTTCCGCAGCGGCGACGATTTCACCGTCAATCATCAATGCGGCGGACGCATCATGATTGAGAGCGCCGGATAGACCGAGAATTATCACTAGGACCAGGCTTGGACAGGATTGGCGCGTACTATAGCAGTCTCGCTTTCCGAAATGCCTCTTCAAAGCGCTTTCGTATGGCGGTATCCCAGTTCTGTAAAAATCGTTCGAGGTCTTTGTGCAGCCCGGCTGTATTCTCCGTCATCGCATCCAGATCTATTAGAAAAACCTGATCCTGCCAGATCAGAAAGTTACTGGCTTTGGTATCGCCGTGCGTCAGACCCACGAGTTGCAGACTGGTAAAGATCGTAGTTATCTGAGTACAACGTTTTTCACTCAACCCCGACGCCGCAATCTCTGCAAAGAGATCGACATCTCCGAGATCCTCAGTCACCAGATAGGCGATGCCACGCCAGGGTCCTTTGCGTTGCTCTATCAATGCCAGTGGCCGCGGCGTAGGGATATTGAGAAAGTGTAGACGCTGACCATTGATCCAGGCGCGGCGAAATCTGGCCCGGGGTTTAAATGCACGACGCAGCGCATGCACCAGGTTTTTGACGTTGTAGCGTTTGACCACGACCGATGTGCCATCAGCCAGCCCGACTCGCGCTACCGTCGCGCTATTACCGGCTTTCAAAATCTCACCGGATTCCACTGCCTCCGCAGGGTCCTCGAGCAGTCCACTCAGACTGGTCGTTTGCTGCTCACGAATCACTGCCTGGTAACGCGTAAACGTTTTCTCAACGGCGAACTCCGTGCAGTCGCGTTGGACTTTTACAAGATAGCGGCGCACGCGTGCCTGACGCTGTGTCGCCACAGCCGTAGCTAACCGCCGCAGTCGCATGCCATCGAACTGCCAGTCGCGTCGGTCACAATATGCTGGGCCTATTACTGCAATTTCATCATCTACGAGCGGCGGACGCTGAGCGAGGAGCACGGCCAGATTGGCAAAGCTGGATTCTTCCTCAAGCGCCGATCGCCTGCTGCGCACACCACCACCGTCTATGGCAAACACGTGCTCGCCGCTGCTGAGAAAGTTGTTGAGATGCAGGTCGTCCTGCCAGACACCATGAGCATGCATGTCGGCAAGCAGGCACGCAGCCGCAGTCACACCTGGTGAATCCGACCAGTCGATCTCTACCGCCACCGGTAGATATTCGACAAGCAGGCCGCAAGCTCCCGCATCTGCCGTCACCTGTGCACATATCCGTGGGGTGGGCACAGCGGCGCCTGCCATGGCGGCAAGCCCGGCCACTTCTCGAGCACAATCGCGCTGTGCCTTGCTGTCGAAGAAAAGCTTCAGCACCAAACGCTGCTCCTGCCAGCTGACAAGGGCGACCAGTCGGCGAGCCGGGAGGAGGCGAAAAATTTCTTCGCAGGTGACCGTGAATTGACCGTGGGCGACTGAGGACAATTCCACATCGAAAGGTGCGGCCAGTGAGCGTCCCGCCTTTCTCAGGTCGCTAAGATCGAGCGTGCGACTCACGATTTGAAACGTCCGCGCACGAGATTTTTGCGGAGGCCCTTAGCATAAAGATCACACGCACGCTGATGCACAGCCAACCAGAACTCACCTTCTTCGGCAAAGACTTCACGCAGCGGCCTGCCTGTGTAGACGCGAACGAAACGCAGCCAGGCGCGGCGGCTGAGTCCGAGATCCAGACTCGAATACAGTAATGCCGCGAGATCGCGCAAGCGCCACTTCCGGGGCAGCTCGTCGAAAATCAGCGCCCTGTGCAGATCCAGTACCCCCAGCGGCGCGGTTGGTTCACCGCGCCTGGCAAGCAAATGGCAGAGGTAGAAATCACGGTGCACAACGCCGGCTTCGTGAAAGTGCCTGGCAAATTGCGCCACTGCCATGACCCAGTGGCGCATCTCCAGCGCGGTAGGCGGGTCATCGAACCAGCGGTTCGTCATTATTTCCAGGTCTTCATAATCTTCGAGCGCATCGCAGAGCACGAACGAAAATCTCGCGGCCGGGAGCCCATCAGATTCCCCGAAGGCGGCCACTCGCGGCGCCACAATGTTCATCCGTTCGAGGTGGCGGCAGGCCTCATATTCGTTGCGGGCACCGAGTATCGGCCGCTTCAGGATCAGCCAGTTCTTGAGGATCTCCAGCCAGCCTACGCCGTGGTGTAACTTAACGAAGTAAGCACTCCCGGCGATCTCGACCTTCATGGTCTTGCGCCGGGCAACCTCCCGGAACACCTCGCCGTCGAGCTCCTGTGCCTTGCTGAGAGCATCACGTTGCGACCAGAG
>CBDUDJ010000106.1:0-6945 GCA_965365885.1 uncultured Gammaproteobacteria bacterium | reverse complement strand
ACTGTTGCCAATGCTGAAACCGCCCCTCTAGCAGTCTGGTCGTCTGACAATGAGATCTACGTCGCCAGTACCCTGGCCTGGAACATGAGTCGCGTGAGCGTAGACAGTAGTGAGTCTGTACCGATCACGGATTTAGAGGGGGTCATGAGCCGATCCACCATTACTGACGTGCTCTCAAACGCAACCCAGTTCTTGCGCGCAACCTTACCCGCACGAAGCTGGTCACACGAACATGCCGAACTTACTTTGCTTACCCTGCCCGGGTACGAAGAACGGAGTCTGGGTCAGCAGGGGTATGGTGGCCGCCATGTTCCCACCGGACACCTGTTGTTCGGCCGAGGCGGTGATCTCTATGCCGTGCCATACGACCCTGCTCGCGGGACGGCGAATGGCGAGGCAGTGCGAGTGGCTCAAGACGTGGCAATGGAGTCGCTGTTCGGCTACGTGCAGGCAACATTTTCTACCAACGGGTTGCTCGCTTATGCCCAGGGTGGGGATTTCACGATGGCAAAGATCCAATGGGTCGATCGGGACGGCAGCAGCGAGGAATTGCCTGTTGCAGCGGGTCCCTACAACTACCTCGACCTGTCGCCGGATGATCGACAGCTCGCCGTGCATGTTACCGATGTGGAGGACTATGTCCTCATTCACGACTTCGCGACCGGCACCGAGCGGAAACTGGTCACCGATGGCGCGGCCGGATGGCCGATCTGGTCGCCGGACGGAGATGAACTGCTGCTCACCCGACAGGTCGCCGATGGCTTCGTTGTGGGGACTTCGGTGGTCGACGGTAGCGGTACTTTCAAGGAATTGGCGCGGTATACGGCGCACGTAGTCTTCTCCTCGTTCTGGCTGGAACAGGGCGCGCAGTTGTTCAACGTCTGGGATCACGGAATGAAATCGGTTTCGGTTGAAACCGGAGTGGTTACAGACATCGTTGAAGAGAGTCAGGCCTGGGGGGCAGAAGCCTCACCGGACAGCCGCTGGATTGCTTTTGTTTCGTATGCGACCGGCAAATCTGAGATTCGAGTCCGCTCCTTTCCCGCTGGCGAGGTCGACCGACAAATCTCCACCGACGGAGGCCTGGAACCCGTCTGGTGCCGGGCGTGTGATGAACTGTTTTATCGCAGAGGCAATCGCTGGTACTCGTCTCCAGTTGATCTGGAAGCCGAGTTTCCGATCGTCGGACCACCGCGGCTCGTTTTCGAAGTGCCCAACTTTGTGGATACCGCAGGTCGGTCTTATGACGTGTCACGTGATGGCCAGCGCCTGTTGATCATGCGTTCGGTCAATCCACCGAATCGGACGAAGCTGTACCTGGTCCACAACTGGTTTGCGGAGCTTGAGCAACTGGCGCCACGTTGATTTTGAACAAACGGCCTGATTGAACTGGCCAGTGGCCAGCAAGTGGGCCGACTGCCGGGTACTGCAAGATTTAGGCGAGCGGGCCGGGCTCCCAGGCCAGCGGGAACACCTGCGGAAAGTCGCTGAGCGGCTGACCGTCTTGAGGTGAGCAATCGTACAGCGGCAATGGATCGGGAATCGCCTGACTGCGCCTTCGCAGGTAGCGGACATCCGGTCCGGCCCACAGCGAGGCATGGGATCTTCTGGGGTGTGGCAGAGTTACGCCACCCCGCGCCGAGTGCACGATATTGCCGTGGAAAAGCACCACGTCACCAGGTTCATAGTCCCACCCAAGTATGTCAAAGGACTCCCGGCTTGCTTCAATGTTCGGCAGAGCGGGCAGATCTGGGTCCAGGAACGAATCGAAGTAAGTCCAGTGTTCGTGCGCCTGCGGGCCGATGAGCACCTCACCATTTGCGAACCGTTCATCCAGAGCTGCGGCTCCTGCAGGGTCGGCGGCCGGATCCAGGCCGACTGGCGGTCGATACGTGATGTTCCACATGTGTGACCCGCGCAGTACTTCCAGGCTCACATTGCGCGGTGCGCGATCCGCACAAACCCAGGCCCGGACCACCTGATGACCATCAATGTTGTAGTAACAGGTATCCTGGTGCCAGGCACTCGGTGCAATTTCTCCTGCCGGTTTGTAAAACATTTGATCCATGTAGAAACGAACGGGCGCGCGGAGAATGGAACCCACGATCTCGGCGATCGGGGATTCATCCATCAGTTGTTGCAGCTTGGGTGAATGCAGAGCGGGAAACTGATCGATGCGCAGGGGCATTGAGACACCCGCTGACATGCCATCCGGGTGGTCGTTGGCATACTCCAGACCTTCCGCAAGAATCTCGGTCCATCCGGGTTCCAGTATATTTTTCAGCAGCACGGCGCCGTCTCTGTGGAAGCCTTCGATTTCAGATTCGCTGATCGGACGCAGCGGTGAGTCTTTTACCTGTTGCGGTTGCTTTCCCATAGTTCATATACCCAGGAACGTGAATCAATTCATTTGCGTACACCCGACAAGATAAATTGCCCAGCCGCAACTGGCAATCACCCTGACCCTGGCAACCCGAGTGGCAGCTGATATGATCGAAGATCGTTGCAGTGGAACTGCGTAAATCAGCGCAAAGTCATGTCTACCGATCAGAGAATCGATGTCTATCTTGTCTGCAATGCGAAATACCACGACACGAATTTCGCACGTCTGGAACTCCTGAAGCTGTTCGCCGAACAGGAAGATGTGTGGGTGCGCGTGGCGGACTCTTACGCGGACACCGCTGCGATCGCCAGTTCCCGTTTGTTAGTCACTTATACCTGCGATCTTTGCCCGAGCGAGGCGCAGCAGGCCGGGTTGCAACAATTTCTCGAGTCGGGTGGTCGCTGGCTCGCGCTGCACGGTACCAATGCGCTGGTGGAGATTGTTGACGGTAAAGCCGATACACCGGACAAAGCGCCATTGTTAATGCGTAGTCTGGGTAGTCGGTTCGTTGCTCATCCTACAATTCAGAAATTCGAAGTGTGCGTGGTTGACCACGATCATCCGCTGACCAGCGGGATCGACGACTTCGAAATTGAGGACGAACCCTACTACTGCGAATTCTTCGGTGAAAACAAAGTGCTGCTGGAAGCGAGTTACACAGCACCCTCCACCGGTTATGCCCGCTCCGATTTCGGCACAGACCGAGACACCCAGCCGCAAATGTACCTGCACAACGTGGGCAACGGTGCAGTGCTTTATCTGACACTGGGACACTGTACCGGCAAGTACGATATGCAACCGTTAGTGGATGTCGTGCCAATCACGCGCTGCGCGTGGAACTACCCGATTTTTTACGAGCTGCTGCGGCGCGGCATCCGTTGGGGGATCGATGACCTCTAGATCTGACGTTTCGATCGCAGCCAGCCTGCATACTTGCGATGCCGCTCAGGCATCCATCGCCGCAACCCGCGCGATCAACTCCTCAACGCGGGTGCTGTAGCCCCATTCATTGTCATACCAGCTGATCACCTTGACCAGATGTTCGTCGATGACCTGAGTGAGTCCAGCATCGAAGATGCTCGAATGGCTGTTGCCGATGACATCACCGGACACTATGGGATCCGTGCAGTACGACAGGATCCCCTGCAAGGGACCGTTAGCAGCAGTTTCCATTGCCTGGTTCACCTCCGCAACAGTCACGGCGCGTTCCAGTTCAACGGTCAGGTCCACCAGGCTGCCATCAGGTACCGGGACCCGCATCGCCATTCCGTCCAGCCGACCTGCGAGCTCCGGAAGAACCACTCCGATCGCGCGCGCGGCTCCGGTTGATGTGGGGACGATGTTGGTGGCCGCACTGCGTGATCGGCGTTTGTCGCTATGCGGCGCGTCGATCAGCCGCTGATCGGAGGTGTAGGCGTGCACAGTCGTCAGAAGGCCGCGTTTGAGTCCGAACTGTCGGTGCAACACCATGGCGACGGGTGCTGCACAGTTAGTGGTGCAACTGGCATTGCTGATAATCGTGCTGTCTTTTTTGACAACATGATCATTCACCCCCATCACGAGTGTCGCCTCGAGTGGGTCTTTGGTCGGTACCGTGATCAGCACGCGCTTGGCGCCGGCCTCAAGGTGCCAGGTCAGTTCTTCCAGCTTACGAAATCGGCCGCTGCTTTCGACGACGTAATCCACTTGCAACTCTTTCCATGGCAGTTTGCGCGGATCCGGTTCGTTCAGAACCCTGAATGGATCGTCGTCGATCTCTATGACATCGCCGCGGCAATTGACTTCGCCAGGATAAATGCCGTGAATGCTGTCGTACTTGAACGCGTAGGCGAGTTGTTCGGCATCGGCCAGATCGTTGACCGCCACCACATCGTAGCGCTGTCTCAATTTGGCGATCCGGGTGATAGTTCGACCAATGCGGCCGAAGCCGTTGATGGCAATACGCGGCATTTTCACAGGAGGCTCACTCAGATCCCTTCATCGCATCACGCATTAGCGCAACGCGTGGGTCGTTGGGATAGATCCACTCCTCGCCCAACACCTGTGCAACGCGCAGGTCTTCGGGAATGTTATCGATTCCGATCATCTGATCGGCGAACTGATTCCAGTGATAGATTCGCGCCTCCTGATAGCTCAGCGGTACGCCGCGAAAGCCGTAGGATTCTACCGACTTTTGAATCCAAACACCGAACTCGGTGTCTTCGAGCAGCACCTGAACCAACGATTCGCCATCGTTGACTGTCCACATGTCCGGCTTGGGGTTGTTCCCCCAGTCCGGCGCGAAGGTCCAGGTTTCCAAACGGCATTTGTCGATGCCGTTGGGCCAGAAGAGCAGCGGGGGTAGAACGCTGGCGCTCAATGGCGCCACCCAGTTGGGAAAGATTCCGTACGACTGCGTGCAGGTGCGAGCGATCTCGCCGACCGTTTCGATTTCGGCCACGTTGGCGGGTAGATCGACAGCGCCAGGTATGTTTGCGCCCTTCGGCGGTGGCGCAATCATCCGGCCATGGCCGTTGCGGTAAAAGGTGTTCACATTACGCCGGTCGTCGAGAATGGGTGAGACGGTTTTCGGATGGATGCTGCGGACGTGGTAGACCTCGGTGTTCGCCTCCATGGCGATCTTCCAGTTGCAGTCAAGATCGAAGCTGTGGCGCGCCGCCAGACGGCAGGTATCGAACTGAAACTCCTCCCACTCGTCAGCTATGGGACCAAGCCACTCAAGCAGCGTTGGCGCTGCGTCGTCGAAATTGACGAAGATCAGATTACCGAATCGTTCGCAGCGAATCCGGCTCAAACCACGGCAGGAGAAATCGAGATCCACGAAATCCTGCGGATCCCGTACGGCCAGCAACTCGCCGTCGTGGCTGTAGGTCCAGCCGTGATACCTGCAGATGAGACGTGGCCGCTTGCCTTCGGCATCGGTGACAATCGGCGCGCCGCGGTGGCTGCAGGTGTTGTAGAAAGCGTTGACCGCGCCGCTGTCGGCGTGGACCAGGATCACCGGTTGCCCAGCGTTTTCCCACAAGCGAAAGCAACCGGGCTCGGGAATCTCGTCGATATGCCCGGCGAGGAGCCAGCTCTTGCGCCAGATGTGGCGCTTTTCGAGCTCGAAGAACCGCATGTCGGTGTAGCGGCCACCGGGCAAGTCAGGCAGATGGGGAAATCCTTCTGGCGGAGCTGTCCGAGCCGCTTCGTATTCCATGAGCTCGCGCAGCGTCGCGATTTCCTGCCGGTCCACCTCTGCCTCCCTCTCACACTGCGTCAATGGGGCCAATAATATCCGGAACACTAGCGTCAGAACACTGGGGTCTGACTGGCTCAATCATCTGCGAAGCGTCATATCGTGGTATGGCTCCAGCGAGTCGATTGCCTCACTGCTCGCCAGTTCCCTCCGCCAGGCGAACAGCCGCACCCTTACGGCATCCGGAGTCAGATCCACTAGCGTGAAACCATTGCGTTCCGTGACAGGCGCGGGACTTTCGAGTTGCAGATGACTTGCGACAACCGGCGGCGTGCCTCGCGCCTGGCTCGGCCACACATTACCGGTGCCGAGAGTACCGGTGATGAGGGTGTTGACGGGGTTTTTCGAGAAGTCCAGATCCCCGCTCTGTACTATCTGCGCATGGCCCGTCGCGTGCAGATCGCCGCTCAAGACCACAGGCACCCGACTGCGCTGTTCGCTCAGACTGTTCAGCAGGCGTTGATGTTGCAACCACCAACCCGACTGCCACATGAACTTTGGCCGATCAGTCGTTAACGTAAACTGCTCACCTTCGACGTTCATGCGTGCGACAGTTGAGTCATCGTTCCCGGTATCCGCAACATCCGGATACCATTCGCGCCACTTACCTGCAGTCCAGCCGAAGGGGTGTGACGGCACGTGGATCAACTGACGAACGGCGTCCTGCCCCGTACGCTCGGCAAGCCAGCGTTCCACTTCAAGCGGCACAAGACCAGCCACCGCCCCTTTGAGGCTGAGATGCCCCGCACAGTCATACATCAGAATCTCACCGAGCCGCCCCCAGCGTAGCGCACCGAAACTTTCATTGAGGCCACTGCCAAGGTCGCCCGGCAAAGCTTGCCAGCGTCCTGGGTCTGGCAGGAACTCGGGGAAATAGTGATCGCGCATGAAGCGGAAAAACGATTTCTGATAGTGGTGCGGCGGGAGCGTGACGAATCGCTCCGTGGCTTCGTCGTTTTCAAAGTAGTCGTGATCATCATTGATGAAATAGCTGGGCGTTGAACGCAACGTCGTCCCGTAAAGCGGAACAATCTGTTCGCCTGCCACTACCTTCAGCAATGCCTCGTTTGGAGTACCAAGCGCCGGTCTGGCGCGATCCAGCATGCCCACAGAATGATAGATCTCAGCAGCCAGTTCACGCCGTTGCGGGCGACTCGATTCCAGCAGAGTTCGCTGATCCCAGTAGATGTGATCGCCGATTGCGATCAATGCGTCCGGCTGAAACGCGAGCCCGCGGCTTAAGAGTCTACGGCGGATATCCATCGGCAGAAAAACAGAGTTTTCGCCCTCACTCATCAGCGGATGGCCACCAGCACAGGTA
>CBDUDJ010000105.1:0-6961 GCA_965365885.1 uncultured Gammaproteobacteria bacterium | reverse complement strand
GCGCAAAGTGCGCTAAGGCGCGCTAAGTGCGAATGCGTGAGGTATGAATGCGCGGAAATAACAGCCTGTGGGCTGTTTTGACTCGGTTACACCGGAATTCGCTGTCGCTTCCCGGGGTAATTGCTCCGGGAAACGAGTAGTCGGCGAATTCCGGTTTCTACGCCGTATTTGTGTGTTCGGCCATCGACGTCAGGCGAATGGATTGCCTGATGTTGCGTGAGGCTAAGGATGGCTTTTCGTTATGTGCACGGACTGCGCAATAACGGTGGTTGCCGGTAGTTCGAAGGATTTTGCTGGATGGAACTCAGATTCAACAGGATTTGAATGGGTGGAAAATCGATTGCTACACGGGTGTGTCGCAATCGGTTCAGCTGTTTCTACCAGGTCTTTCGACGGCGCACTGCTTATAGAACATCTGGAGGATAGGAGATGAATTTCAGTCGTTGGGTAACAGGTTTGTGCATCGTGCTGCTTGCCGCGAAAGCTTCTGCAGTTGGCCTGCGCGAAGAAGCGCCGGATTTTACGCTGAAGAGTCTCGAAGGCAGCAACTTGCGGCTGGAAGAATATCGGGGTCAGGTCGTGCTCATCAATTTCTGGGCGAGCTGGTGTGGCCCCTGCCGCCAGGAAATGCCGGTGCTTGATCGTCTGCACCACAGATATGAAGACACGGGCTTTGCAGTCCTCGGGGTAAACGTGGAAGGCGATTCCGATAGTGCCCGGGAGATTGTCGACAAGACCAACGTGACGTTTCCGATTTTGCTCGATGCTGGACAGAAAGTTAGTGAACTCTACAGTCTCGAAGCTATGCCAAGCACCGTAGTGGTCGACCGCGACGGTGTCGTTCGCTACATCCACCGCGGTTACAAGCCGGGTGATGAAGCCAAGTATGTCGAGGTCGTAAAGGAGTTGATCAGAGAATAGGCGTCGCGGGCCCGCAGCGGGCCCCGATTGCCATCAGTCAGCCAGGACGCATCAGATGCAAGGGATAGCAATCAGAACATTCATCGTCCGCCGATTGGCCGTTTTTTTTCTCATGGTTGTGAGTGTGAACACACCTGTCATAGCTGCGGAACCTCTCGACACCGAGATGGAAGACGTGAAGAAAGCGTTACTCGAATTGAAGCGCGATCTGATTATTCTCGAAGAAGACCTGTTGTTTCCTGCAAGTAGCCAGGTTGCCGTTTTCCTTTCTATGGACCTGGGTGAATTTTTCCAGCTTGACGCGGTTACTCTTAAGCTCAACGGTAAAGAAGTCGCTCATCATCTGTACACAGACAAGCAGGTCGACGCTCTCTACCGAGGTGGTATTCAGAAACTCTTCATTGGCAACATCAAGCAGGGTGGGAATCGAATCACTGCGTTTTTTACTGGCCGTGGTCCCGCCGGCCGTGACTATCGGCGTGCGACTTCGGTCGAGTTTGAGAAATCGTTCGAACCTACCTTTGTTGAACTTGCGATCTCCGACTCGACGGCAAATTATCAACCCGATTTCACCGCTGCAGTTTCGAACTGAAGCGGCTGACGAGCTGATAGCAGTTCGGCCAGGACCATGAAATCGTTTCTTTGCGAACTCATCCTCAGCTGTATGCTGACCGTTCCAGCCGCTAAATCAATCGACGAATTGACATACGGCTCGATGCTCTATGACTACTATCAGAACGAGTACGCTCAGGCGTTACTCACCACACTGGTAGCTGAATCCCAGGGTCGGCAAGGAGAGGACACGGTCCGCTTCAGGCTTGCCGAAGGTAGCTTTGCGTTTTCCGATGCGATGTACGGTTATGCAGAAGAGACTTTTGCCGAAGTTGATCCCGCGCAGCTGACGGATCTCGATCGCATGCGCCTGGCGTTTCATCTCGCAAGAGAATTTTATCGCCGTCAGGACTGGCAGGCGCTTGCGGGTCAGCTGGAAAAAATCGATCTTGGAACTACCTGGCTGGGACGCGAGAAGTTTCACCCGGAAGTGGAGTACATGCGCGCAGAACTTGCAGTGTACAGCGGTGATTACCCACGTGCCCGGGTCGCGCTTGAAAAACTCGATGCAGACAACCCCCTTCGCGCATACGGTCTTTTCAATCTTGGCGTGGCCTTCAAGAGTGCGGGTGATCTGCAGGCCGCGGAGGCCACGTTCAGCAAACTCGCCGCAATGGTAGCCTACAGCGCAGAAGCAGAAGACCTCGTTCAGCGCTCGAAGCTCGCGCTCGCGTTCATCGCACGCCAACAGAACGCCGTCGCCGATGCCGCGCAGGTGCTGGGCGCATTACCCGGAGACGGCCGTTACCGCGATATTGCAATGGCCTCTTACGGCGGGCTGGCAATGGAGAACGAAGACTTTGAGCTTGCAGCGCGCATCTGGCTGACCTTACAGGAGCAGGAATACTGGTCATCGAGCACGGCGCAAGCACGGCTTGGTTTCCCTGCCAGTCTTGAGAAGCTCGCATCGCAGGATATGGCTCTCGTCGCCTACCGCGCGGCTGAGCGCAGCTTCGAAAATCGTGTGGCATCACTCACCAGTCTCCGGACACAAGCCGAAGACTCGCAGTGGGTGCGCGGATTACTCCTCGTTTTTTCCGCGCCAGACCAGAACAAGCGGCAGATGGGCGATCTCGTAGATCGCTGGCGAGAGCAACTCGGACATACGGACTGGCTGACGTGGCTGGCTACCGAGGACACCCACACGGTGCTGCTCGAATGGCGTGAATTGCTGGAAATGAAAAACTGGCTCGCCAGGCTCCCGGAACAACTCGGCGCCTACGAAGAGCTCGCAGGTGAACAGCGTCGCCGTGTCGCGAGCGCGAGGACGCTGCTGTACGACCGGGAATTACTCGCAAAGCGTGACGCGTTGGATGATCAGATTGGCCGACTGCAGACGCGCGTCGAGCAGTGGAAGGCAACGCAACCGGAAAATTCGGTTGCCTGGATGATGCACCTTGCGACACCGGCTGAGCGCGCAGAGCTGACCAGGCTCGCAGCGATGCGTGAGCAGATAACGCATGCCATGGCACCAGCGGAACAGGCTCGTTGGTTGCCCCGGGTTGCGCGGCTCGAAGGAATCTTTTTCTGGCGGCTGGCAGATGAACGACACAAGCGCGTGCGCGCATTAGAAAAACTGCTGGACGAAAACAATGTCGAACTGGCAGCAGTGGATGAGCGAACTACGCGTGTACAGAATGCGGAATCGCAGTTCACTGCCGGGGTAGAAACGGATTTTCTGGCCTTCAGCGATCGTGCCCTTAGTATCACCGACACAGTAGACACGGCACTCGATGCTCGGGAATTCGCACTTGCGGCAGAGCTGCGCCGTGGCATGGCGCGGGAGATGAAAGAGGTACAGCAGTACCTGCTGTTCACTCGCATCGCGATTGCCCGGGCAACCGATCAGCTTGCGGCAGTCACAACCGTGGAGGGTGACTGATGAACCTCGCGGCTGGCGCAAGATTGGTTCGCCTGATACCGAAGGTGTGCGTGCTGACACTGCTTACCGGTTGCAGTTGGCTGCCGTTTACCGATGAGCGGCCGACATACCGTGGTCCGCCACGAATTGCTGACGTCGTGGCCAATCTACCTGAACTCGAATTGCCGCAAGCTGTTGCAGAGAAGCCGACGCGGGAAGACGTCATGGCCGCTTATGAAAGGGTCTACGGTCTCATACCCGATCCCGGTGATAATCACTCCGTTGGCAAACGCCTGGCTGACCTGCAGATGAGTATCGGCGAAGACCGCGATATAGCAGGCGCCGATGACCCCTATCGAGATGCGATCGATCTCTATGAAGTCCTGCTGCAGAACGCGACAGGCGAGGGCAAAGACGAAATCATCTACCAGCTGGCCCGTGCTCACGACGTGGTCGGTCAGACTGATCAGACGATCGGTTACCTCAACAGGCTGATTGCCCAGCATCCCCAGAGTGCATTCATCGTCGAGAGCCGGTTTCGCCGTGCTGAGATTGAGTTCTCCCGGGAAAACTTCGCACAGGCGGCGCGCGACTATGGCTATATAGTCGCCCTTGGTGACACAACTCCGTACTGGCAAAACTCCAACTACATGCGAGGCTGGTCGCAGTTCAAGCTCGGAGAGCTTGGCGACAGCTTAGCGAGTTTTTTTGCGGTGATCGATAACGTGCTGGGCACTTCTGAGGTGTCCTCGCTGCCGCGGACCGAACAGGAAATCCTGCAAGACAGCTTTCGCGTGGTAACGCTCGCGCTTGCCTATCTGGATGGTCCACAGACACTCGCCCAGCAGATGGCGCAACTGGAGCGACCGGCGTGGCAATACCTCGCCTATCAAACGCTGGCGGACGATTATCTGGAGAAGGAACGTTTTCTGGACAGCGTTGCGACCTGGCAGACGTTCATTGAACATAACGATCTCGACCCGCGGGCGCCGAGTGCGCATATCGGCATGATCGAAACACTTGTACAGGCTGACTTTCCAAGCGAGATTCAACCCAGGAAGGCCGAGTTCGTAACGCGCTACGGCATCTACAGCAAGTTCTGGGATGTCCACGATGCCGGCGTGCGTGAGACATATCTGACCACGCTGCACACTTACCTCGCGGAGCTTGCGAAGGTCGCCCACGCCAGCGCGCAGAACGAGAAAAAGCGGCAACGCAAACGCCTGGCCTATCTGCAGGCAGCTGAACTCTATGAGCAGATTGTCGCAACGTTTCCTGAAGATCCCGCGACAGCCGAGTACTACTTCCTGCTCGGCGAGGTTTATGCTCAGGCCGATGAGCACGCGCGGGCCGTGGCGGCATTCCAACGCGTTGTCCACGATTTTCTGGAGTACGAGCGCGCACCTGAGGCAGGTTACGCGGCGATCCTCGAACTCAGCGCCCTGGTTGAATCTGCACCGGTGGCCGAACACGAACTCTGGCTGCGCCTGAGGATCGATTCGCAGATCGAATTTGCGTTGCTGTTTTCAGCCGATGAGCACGCTCCTGCCGTGCAGATGGCAGCGGCTGACAGCTTTTTCGGGCTCAAAGAGTACGCCGAGGCGGTTGAGTTGGCGCAGAATTTTCTCAAGACCTGGCCACAGGCAACGCTGGAACTCAAGAAAACGGCGTGGTTGATCGAGGGCCATGGTCTGTTTGAACTTACTGAATTCGCCGCCGCAGAACTCTCCTATCACAGGCTTCTCGCAGTCGATCTGGCGGAAGATGAGCGTGCCAAAGTCGCGGATCGGTTGCTCGCGGCGGTCTATAAGCAGGGCGAGGCAAGTGAAGCCGCTGGTGCTGCTGATGAGGCAGTGGCGCACTATCTGCGGTTACGTGAGCTGGATCCGGATGCCGAGCTTGCGATTCAGGGTCAGTTCGAC
Source organism: uncultured Gammaproteobacteria bacterium (assembly GCA_965365885.1). GTDB lineage: Bacteria > Pseudomonadota > Gammaproteobacteria > Pseudomonadales > Azotimanducaceae > SZUA-309. The sequence goes on along the minus strand of CBDUDJ010000105.1, from coordinate 1,645 downwards.
GCGGTTGCGGTAATCGAAGAACGCGGTGAGTTGGCGCAAGCCGCGCAGCTGCTGGCAGATTTCCGTGCCAGGCATCCGCGACACGAACTCGCCACGGATATCAATAAACGCCTCGCTGATCTGTTTGAGCGAACACAGGACTGGACCGGCGCGGTTGCCGAGTACGTCGATCTGGCACAAACATCCCCAGACTCCGAAACGCGTCGACAGTCACTGTACCGGGCCGCAGAACTCTATCTCGAGCTCGCGGCAATTCCGCGGGCGATCGAGTTGTTCAGAGATTACGCGCATGCTTACGCAGAACCGGCCGAACTGACGCTGGAAGCGATGAACCACCTGGACGTCCTCTATCAGGACACAGGTGAGCCGGACAAACGCCGCTTCTGGCTGGCCAAAAAAATTAACCAGCATGCGTCGATGGGCGCGAATGCCAATGCCCGAGCCACCTTCCTTGCAGCTGAAGCCAGCTTCGTTCTGGCTGAAGACGAACGCGCTCGCTTCGATCGGATTCGGCTGAATCACCCTCTGCAGAAAAGCCTCAAGTCGAAACAGCGGGCGTTGAAGAAAACCGTCAGGGCATTTGAAGCGGTCGCTGCCTATGGTGTTGCAGATTATTTGAGCGCATCGACCTACCAGATCGCCGATCTCTACTCAGCACTCTCCGCGGCCATCCTCCAGTCGGCCCGGCCAAAAGATTTATCGGAACTCGAACTGGCACAGTACGAGATTCTGCTCGAAGAGCAGGCGTTTCCCTTTGAAGAGCAGGCGATTTCGTTGCATGAGATCAACATGCGACGCAGCTGGGCAGGCGTTTATGACGACTGGGTAAAGAAAAGTTTCGTCGAACTCGGCCGCCTTATGCCGGCTCGGTTCGACAAACAGGAGATTGAGGTTGCGTATGTTGAAACCATCCACTGAGTTACGACAGTTCAGCATTGTGTTGGCGCTGGTAGTGATCCTGTTGCAGGGATGTGCCAGCAGCGGTGCCGGTTCGGGTCCGGCAACCGCCGGTGGACCTCTCGGCAGCACGCAGCAATCGGCTCTTGTCGATTATGGTCTTGCACCCCTGGCCGCCGACCTGCCACCTCTGCCTACGCCTTCCGTGCATGGCAGAAATGCTGTTGCGTTCGAGCAGGCCATTGCCGCGATGCGTGATGATCGCATGCGTGAGGCTGAAGCTGTTTTGCTCGAGCTTACTCGCGATCAGCCGGAACTGGCAGGACCCTGGATAAATCTCGGTCAGGTCTATGTTGCCTTGAACCAGCCCGAAGATGCACGCGAGGCTTTTCAACAGGCCATACGAGCTAATCCGCGCAACTGCACGGCCTACAATGAGCTCGGAGTGTTGTCCCGCCAGTCCGGAGATTTTGCCGGCGCGGAAGTTCACTATCGAACCTGCCTGGAAATGACCCCCAGTTTCAAAGATGCCTATCTGAACCTCGGCATCCTCTACGAGCTTTACCTCGGCAAACTGCCGGAAGCGCTCGAAGCTTACAGACGTTATCAATCGCTGCTGGTCGAACCGGATCATCGCGTCCGCGGCTGGGTGATGGATCTGCAACGGAGACTTGGCGTATGAAGACTATCGTGGCAGGTGCTGTATTCCTGCTGAGTGCTTGTGTGACGTGCGTCATCAATGCACAGG
>CBDUDJ010000104.1:0-6971 GCA_965365885.1 uncultured Gammaproteobacteria bacterium | reverse complement strand
TGTTGGGAACCGGACCTATACAGATCTGAGAAACTTCATCATCTGACGCCATGATTGTGTCGATAACAGCGCCGACCCCATCGGCATGAATTTTGCCCGCATAGCGATCAAGCGAATAGTCACCCAGCCATTGCTGATGAGTGTGAGCAATGTCATCGAGCGGTATCCCGATACCAATCGGAATGTCTTCCCGCCCGGCAGTCGTCAACAACTTTGCGATGAGTCTCGCGCTGTATTCGGTATTGCCGCTATCGCTGACGATGAGCTTCACATCCAGTTCCGGGCAGCGGAGCATGAATGCAAGTGCCCACACGTCGTCGACGTCTAGGCCTATGTCAGTATCCAGAATGACGGGAATAGCCAATTACGATTTTCCTCACGGCGTCGGCTCACAATCATCGTTGGCCGGAAGTAATTTGCCAGAGAGGGAACCCTGGGACCCGGTCATGGTCGCAGATATACGCAGGAAATGTGATCGATTCCTCGATATCGGGCGATGGCCGTTCCGCACTGCCGCCTGGTTGTTTGTTAGGTCTGTTGGATTGAACTACTATTAACGCGATGTCTGCACAACGAAAAAGCGCGACTTACCTGCTGATTCTGCTGTTAACCGCAGCGCCGCTGGCAAACAGTGTTGTCGACTGTGGTGCGCAAACGGTCGCGGGAACTGCTGCGCCCATGGCAAGCCATGAGGCACACCATACTTCTGCCAGTTCTGTGGACGTCGCCACGGAGCATCGTTCACACGAAGGCTCCGATCTTCACCAGCAAGCCGAAAATATGGCATCGATGGATTGTTGTGACGATTGCCTTGTCATGTGCACCGTGGCCGGTGGAATTTCGCTTGCCAATGCATTTGCCGTCCTCGATCTCATCGTAGACGGACATGTTGTGTTGAGTACAGCTCCCACCGATCCGCGTCGGGATCCTCACTCCCGAAGCCTCTTCAGACCCCCAATAGCCTGACTCCATACCCGGGTTAACTCCCGGTGGTTGCGTCCCTCCACTCGGGCGCTGCCGTGGATTGTCGGTGTTCGGGATTCACCTGACCGCCGTTGGATGTGAATCAGATGGATAGAGGGTCTTATGAAGAGGACTGCCAGTTGGCCAGAGAATGTTGCAATTAGAAGCTCGGTCGACGCCAGACGCTATTCCCGGTGTTGCCGAGTTGGGGTAATCGTCTGTGTGCTTGTTGTGTCACCTGCGGTGCTCGCGGTCAATGCCAGTGATGAATTGGGATTGAATGATGCGGTCGCAATCGCCCTGGCCGACAGCCCAAACCTTGCAGCAATGCAGGCGCGCTTCGAGGCGATGTCGGCCATTCCATCTCAGGTTGGGACGTTGCCCGATCCGGTGTTGAGTTTTGGCGCATTGAACTTTCCCACAGACACGTTTCACGCCGGTCAGGAACCGAATACCCAGGTTCAGATCGGTATCAGCCAGAGATTGCCGTTCCCTGGCAAGCTTGCGTTGTTGGAAGAGGCGTCCTCATTTGAGGCCGATGCTGCAGGCAATTCGGTGGCTGAATCCCGCCTACGGCTTATCAGAGATGTCCAGTCAAGCTGGTGGACGCTGCATTATCTGGATAAATCACTCGGGATACTCGCCCAGAACCAGGAACTCCTGCGGCAATTTGTCCAGATAGCCAAGACGAAGTATGAAGTCGGCAGCGGCCTGCAGCAGGATGTGCTGCTTGCACAATTAGAACTATCGAAGCTGCTCGATCGGAAGATTCAACTTACCGGGATGCGTCGCAGCGAATCTGCCCGATTCAACCACCTGGTGGGTCGATCAGCTGACATCCCGATCGTGTTGCCTGATTCGACAAATCTGCTGTTGCCAGAGCTTGCAGATGAAACGGAACTGGTCACGCGGGCGCGGGAGATGAGACCCAGGCTCACTCAGATACGCAATCAAATCCAGGCGGCACAATCCCGTGTTGGCTTGGCCAGGAAAGACTACTATCCCGACTTCACTGTTGGGGCGATCTATGGAACCCGCCAGGGTGACAATCCGCCACACCGGGGCGGTGATCGTGCTGACCTCCTCACACTCAGATTGAGCATCAATTTACCCCTGTATCACAGCCGCAAACGCGCCAGCGCAGTGAGCCAGCGCAGCAGCGAGTTGCAGAGTGAACGCTATGCGTTGAGCGATGAGCTCAACTCGGTGCATGCCGAGATCTCACGTGCGAGCGCAGATTATGTGCAGGCGCGTGAAAAGTTTTCGCTATTCGCAACCGGCATCATTCCGCAAGCCCGCCAGACGGTCGAGTCCATGCTAGCCGCCTACCAGGTCAGCGAAGTCGATTTTCTCAATCTGGTAGGCAGTCAGATCACGTTATTCAATTTTGAAACCCAGTACTGGCTCGCGTTGAGCGCAGCCAATCAGGCACTCGCACGGCTCTATGCTGCTGTGGGTGGGGAGATAATTCGTGAACAGTAAACTGATAGGCACCGTAGTGGTCGCTTTAATAATCGGCACAGGCGTCGGCTACTGGATCGGCCAGACCGCCCCGGCAGGTAATTCTGACACGACGGTAGCGCAAACCGATAGAAAACCCATCTATTACCGACACCCCATGAATCCGGAAGTCCACTCTCCGGTGCCCGCGAAGGGCTCGATGGGCATGGACTACATTCCAGTCTATGCCGATGAAGTAGCCGGGCAGGATGAAATCTCAGGGACGGTGCGTATCGACTCGGTGGTGCAACAGAACATCGGAGTGCGGACGGCCAAAGCTGAATTCGCTTCCCTCAGTCATACCGTACGAGCGGCCGGGCGGATCAGCTATGACGAAACCCGGATCACCCAACTGCATCCCAAAATCGAAGGTTGGATCGAGGAGCTTTTCGTCGACACCACCGGCGAACAGGTTGCAAAGGACACCATGCTGCTGGGCCTCTACTCACCCAGACTGGTTGCCAGCCAGCAGGAGTACGTGCTGGCACTGAAGAACTATGAAACATTGAAGAACAGCTCAGTCGAGGACATCCGTAGAGGGGCCCGGGAACTCGTTGTGAGTTCCCGTTCCCGTCTGGAACTGTTCGATGTACCTGAACACCAGATTCGTGAACTGGAAGAATCTCTCGAGCCGCAGAAAACGCTGCACATTCATTCACCTGCTGCAGGGATAGTTACCCGCATTGGCGCGCGCGAAGGTCAGCACGTCACACCCATGACCGAGCTCTTCATGATTGCCGATCTCTCCCGCGTCTGGGCCTACGCGGATGTCTTCGAATACGATCTTCCCTGGGTCAAATCCGGGAGTGAGGCGCAGATGACGCTTGCCGCCATTCCAGGTCGGGTGTTCAGAGGTCGTGTTGCGTATATCTATCCATACGCCGAATCCAAAACACGCACCGTCAAGGTTCGAATCGAGTTTGATAATCCTGAGTTGATGCTGAAGCCTGAAATGTTCGTCAATATCACATTAGCTGCATCCCAGCAGGATCCGGCCGTCGTGATTCCATCCGAGGCGGTTATCCGTTCCGGCTCGGTAGAACAGGTTTTTGTCGTGCGGGAACCGGGCAAATTCGAACCGCGCAAGGTTAAACTGGGATTGCAATCCGATGGTCGAGTGATCGTCCTCGACGGCCTGCAGCCCGGTGAGGAGGTGGTTGTATCGGCGCAGTTTCTAATCGACTCGGAATCCAATCTTCGCGAGGCAATCTCGAAGATGGCCGAAGTCGGTGGAAGTGAGCCTGCAACTGCGGATGAATCGCGATGATCGAATCGATCATCGACATCTCCATCAAAGATCGATTCATGGTAATCGTCGCCGCGCTGCTGCTTACGGCCGTTGGGGTCTGGGCATATGTGAATGTACCGCTGGACGCGATTCCCGATCTTTCGGACGTGCAGGTTGTTGTCTTCACGGAGTATCCGGGGCAGGCGCCGCAAGTGGTGGAAGACCAGGTGACCTATCCCCTTACCACAGCCATGCTTGCCGTACCCCAAGCACAGGTCGTGCGGGGCTATTCGTTCTTCGGCCTTTCTTTCATTTATGTCATTTTTGCGGACGGTACTGACATGTACTGGGCTCGATCACGCGTGCTGGAATCGCTCAACTACGTCAGCGGCCGACTGCCTGCCGGGATCAACCCGACGCTAGGTCCAGATGCCACGGGTGTCGGTTGGATTTTCGAGTACGCGCTCGTCGATCGAACAGGGCAACACGACCTTGCTGAGCTGCGGTCTCTGCAGGACTGGTACTTACGTTATCCATTGCAGACAGTGCCGGGTGTGGCAGAGGTTGCGTCGGTGGGTGGATTCGTCAAGCAATATCAGGTCGAAGTAGACCCGAACGTGCTGATGGCCTACAACATTCCAATCTCAAGAATTAAGCAGGCTATCCAACAGTCGAACAACGATGTTGGTGGCCGTTTGATCGAGATGTCGGAAACCGAGTACATGGTGCGTGGTCTGGGTTATATACGCTCGCTGAATGATCTCAAGGCCATTCCGGTAGGTGCAGATGCGGACGGTACTCCAATCCGTTTGCAGGACGTCGCGAGCATACAGATCGGGCCGGAATTACGCCGCGGCGTCGTCGACCTCAATGGCGAAGGCGAGGTCGCCGCGGGCATCATCATTATGCGCTACGGTGAAAATGCACTGGCCACGATCGAACGCGTGCGCAGCAAGCTCAGTGAGCTCGCGAAAGGACTTCCGGCGGGAGTGGAAATCGTCACTGTATATGATCGCGGTGATCTCATCGAAAGAGCAGTTGCGAGCCTGAACACCTCTCTGTTTCAGGAAATTCTCATTGTGAGTCTCGTGGTCATCGCGTTTCTCCTGCATATACGCTCCGCCATGGTGGCTATCCTCACACTGCCGCTTGGCATACTACTGGCGTTCCTCGTGATGCGATGGCAGGGGCTCAATGCAAACATAATGTCATTGGGGGGCATTGCCATCACGATCGGTACTATGGTCGATGGCGCGATCGTCATGGTGGAGAACGCGCACAAGCATCTGGCTGCTGCGATCGATAAAAAGGGTTCTGCTTTATCAATTGAGGAACGCTGGGAAACGATCGCCGAGGCTGCCCGCGAAGTTGGCCCCGCGTTGTTTTTCTCGCTGCTGGTAATTACCGTTGCTTTTCTGCCGATATTTTCAATGCAGGCTCAAGAAGGCCGGTTGTTCAGTCCGCTTGCGTTTACCGCTACCTATGCCATGGCAGCGTCTGCCATTCTGGCGGTGACGCTCATCCCGGTGATGATGGGGTACTTCATTCGCGGGAATATCATCAGCGAACACGCCAACCCGCTGAATCGCCTGCTGCACACCTTGCACGGACCGGCTTTGAATGTGGCGATGCGCTGGCGATGGGCAACGTTGTTAATCGCCGGAGTCCTGATTGCGGTCACCTATTATCCGTATTCAAAACTCGGCAGTGAATTCATGCCGCCGCTCGATGAGGGTGACATTCTTTACATGCCGACGACGTTTCCCGGAGTCTCCGTCACCAAGGCGAAGGAATTGCTGCAGCAAACCGACCGGATTCTGGCGAGCTTTCCCGAGGTGAGACAGGTCTTCGGCAAGGTCGGGCGCGCGGAAACTGCGACCGATCCAGCGCCTTTGTCGATGCTGGAAACGACGGTACGCCTGAAACCGAAAGATGAATGGCCCAACCCTGCCAAGACGACGAGGGAACTAATGGACGAGATGGATGCAGCCATCAAGTTCCCGGGACTTGCCAATGCCTGGACAATGCCGATTAAAACTCGTATCGACATGCTTTCCACCGGCATTAAGACGCCCGTCGGGATCAAGGTTTCGGGGCCGGATCTGAACGTGCTGCAGGAGATCTCACAAGACATCGAGCAGGTGATGAAAAAGCTGCCAGGCACGTTGTCTGCTTTCGGGGATCGGGCCATGGGTGGTTACTATCTGGATTTCGATATAGATCGCGCTGAGGCGGCTCGCTACGGACTGACGGTCGGTGACATCCAGAACGTCATACAGAGCGCAATCGGCGGAATGAATGTCACATGGACCGTGGAAGGTCTGGAACGTTACCCGGTCAATGTGCGTTACCCGAGAGATTTCCGGGACAGCCCGGAAACCCTCAAGCGTGTTCTGATTGCGACTCCGACCGGCATTCAGATCCCGCTTGAGGCGGTAGCTACGTTGGAATTTCGCCGGGGTCCGCCGGTGATCAAGAGTGAGGGTGCGCGGCCTAACGCGTGGATCTATGTGGATCTCAAAACTTCCGATATCGGGGGATTTGTCGCAGAAGCAAAACAGGCTCTGGCCGATGAAGTCGAGATTCCCGTGGGCTACACCGTCGTATGGTCCGGTCAGTTTGAGTACATGGAGCGCGCACAAGCGCGCCTACAGATACTCGTTCCCGCGACGTTACTTATCATCTTCGTGCTGCTGTACTTGAATTTTCGCAATGTATTCGAACCCGCAATCGTGATGCTCTCGATTCCATTTGGGCTTATCGGCGGCATCTGGCTGGTCTACGTTCTGGGCTACAACATGTCTGTCGCCGTAGCGGTTGGCTTCATCGCCCTGGCAGGAATGGCGGCCGAAATCGGTGTGCTGGTGTTGAGCTTCATCGATGTTGAGATTGCGGCCTTGCGTAAGACACACCCGGCCGCGTTGACACGGGAACAGATTCGAAGCGCTGCGCAGACTGCGACCTCCAGACGGGTGCGGCCGGTCGTGATGACCGCGGTGTCCACGATGGCCGGTTTGCTGCCAATCATGCTGAGCAGCGCTACCGGTTCAGATGTCACCCATCGGATTGCCGCACCTATGCTGGGCGGCATGCTCACCGTACTCCTGTTGAATTTGCTGGTGCTGCCGGTGATATACGCTCTGGTGCTGGAATATCGCGAGCGTGGCGCTGCAGCAGACCTGCAAATCGGGGTGGACCAGCCTGGCCTCTGACCAGACGGGCGTCCTGCGACTGCGTCCTGGTACTGCGGCCTCAATCGCGATCCAGCGATCGCATACCC
>CBDUDJ010000103.1:0-6976 GCA_965365885.1 uncultured Gammaproteobacteria bacterium | reverse complement strand
CGCCACATTTCATGACTGCGTTGGGGCAGCGCGCGATGGCATCGATGCCGGCTCGCCACCGAGTCACCGTAGCCGCCGGTGCGTCGGAATCGATCGTGCCACCCAAATGGTTGACGATGACGGTCACGTCAGTATTCGCATCTGCCAGCCGGGCAAGATTGGGCAACCGATCAAAATCGGGCGAGTAGTTGTCGTAGCTCAGCTCGTGATTTCCCAGAACGTTATATCCCGCCATGAAATTCTCGTTGAGGTCGCTGGGAAATGCGGTGCGCACGCCGCGAAAGTTCGGCGACGCTGCCATGTGGGCCTGTAAAACCGACTCGACTCCTGCGCCCATACGCAGATCTGCGCTACCGAATATGCCCGCACAAAGCTGCACACCACCATAGATCCCCGAGTTGCTCATCGCGACAACGCCGTGTACGAATTCGGTCTCGCCCACGCATTTCATCGTTTCCGGTCCTTCGGCCCGATAGAACGCGCCGCACTGCGCAAAGACGGTCTGCACAACATTGTGCCCGGATTCACTTATGTCGTTTACGATCTCTTCGCACAGATAAACCTTCTGCTCGAAACTCGCGTGGGGCTCAATCGTGAATGATCGGATATCCCACAGGTGGTGGTGCGGATCGATGATGGGCAGGTCGGGTTCGAGCACTGCTTCTGGAGGCTCCTGGGACAACCATCGTTGCAGGCTTTCATTGCCTGTGTATGACATCACTTTCTCAAGGTGATTCACGTGTCGCGGTGAATGGCACTTCGCCGCGTGGGCTGCTGACAGTGCCGGTCATGTCGTCGCCGCTGATCGTGCCGCTGTAGTTCACTTCAATATCGCCAATCGGCACTGTAATCACCAATGGAAAAATGAAGCTATCACCGTCGCTGCTGATGGTCTCAATATCGATGGGTCCACGCAGGCTGTTGTAGACACCCGAGTAGCCATCTCCATCCTGGTTGATCACAAGAGAAGGGTGTTGCACGCCACGCGGGGTGTCTATGGTCAGAGTCCAGAGTCCGGCCAACTCGTCGGCAGAGGCGACGGCGCTGAGCAGCAGGCAGACTATGAAACTGGCCAGGGCCAGGGCGGTTTTAAGAAATCCTCTCACGATGTGATCCCGAATTGATTGGAGGTCTGGAGTCTAGCAGAGGCACGCTGGTAGTTTTTCTGTCATCGAGAACCCCGCGCGGTTGGCGATTCTTGCCTAACAGGGTAGCCTGACCTTTGACTTCCTGAGACGGGTGAGGAAGATCGATACGTCGACCTCGCCGAGCAACCTATGAACCAATTTCAGGGCTTTGACTACGATGTCATCGTCGTAGGCTCCGGCGCCGGTGGCGGTATGGCAGCACACGTGCTCACGCAGAAGGGTCACCGGGTGCTCATGCTGGAAGCAGGGCGTGATTACGATCCTTACACGGAAACGCCGATGTTTCAGGAGAATCATCAGGCACCGTTGCGCGGTGTGGGCACGCCGGATAAGGACTTCGGCTATTTTGATGCCACCGTCGACGGCGGCTGGTCGGTGCCCGGTGAACCATACACAACGGGCGACGGCACCGAGTTTCTATGGTGGCGCTCGCGCATGCTCGGCGGGCGTACCAATCACTGGGGCCGTTTTTCGCTGCGTTTCAGTCACCATGACTTCAAGGGCTACAGCCGCGACGGTCTGGGTGCCGACTGGCCACTCAACTATGAGGACCTGGCTCCCTGGTATGACCTGACCGAAAAACTTGTTGGTGTCGCTGGTAACAACCCCGGTCTTGACGACATGCCCGACTCCGGGCCGGGCGTGTTGCAGCCACCACCACAACCGAGGGTGCCGGAACTCCTGCTTCAGGCCGCAGGCAGGAAACTGGGAATTCCCGTCGTGCCAATGCGCCGTGCCGTACTGACGCGACCGCTGGATGATCGCCAGGCCTGTTTTTACGCCACGGCCTGCGGTCGCGGCTGTTCAATCGGCGCGGCGTTTCAGACCACGACGTCGCTGCTGCCCATGGCGAGGGCGACCGGCAATCTGAAAATCGTCACGGATGCAATGGTGAAGTCAGTGGAGGTCGACGAAGATCAAAGGGTCTCAGGCGTGACCTTCGTCGATCGTAAAAACGCAACAGACGTATCGCTTAAAGCACGTGTGGTCGTGCTGGCAGCGAGTGCTTGTGAAACCGCGCGACTGCTACTCAACTCCAAAAGCGAGAGATTTCCTCGAGGCCTCGCCAACTCCAGCGGCGAAGTCGGCAAGAACCTCATGGATTCCACGGGGGCTGACATCGGCGGCTACGTCCCCGGACTCGAAGGTCGCCCTCGATACAACGAAGACGGCAACACCTCCAATCATCTGTTCATTCCCTGGTGGGGTCACGCGGCACAGGCGCGCGGCGAACTGAATTTTCCGCGGGGCTATCACTTCGAGTTCGGAGGCGGTTTCCGTGCACCAAGCATGGGGATGGGTCGGTATGCCGACGGTTACGGCATTACGCTGAAAGAAGACATCAAAAGGCGCTACGGGAGCGCAGTGGGTTTGAGCATCCGCGGCGAGATGCTGCCCAACGAACATTGCTATATGGAAGTGGACGACAGGGTCCGCGATAAATGGAACATTCCCGTCGTGAAATTTCACTGGCGGTGGTCGGAACATGAACACAACCAGGTGGCCCACGGGCTTGAGACCGCAGAGAAGCTCCTGCAAACCATGGGCGGACAGATGACGTCACCCAGGCGTACACCCGAACAAGCGCTGAAAAAGGGCGGCGAGATCATTCATGAGGTAGGGACCACCCGCATGGGGGCTTCTTCGAAAACTTCGGTCACGAATCACCACGGCCAGACCTGGGACTGCAAAAACCTGCTGATCATGGACGGTGGGGTGTTTGCCTCGAACCCGCACAAGAACTGCACCTTGACGTTGATGACGCTCGCGATGCGCAATGCCAACTGGCTCGCGGATGCACTGACAAGGGATGCGCTGTGAACCGCAGAACGCTCAGCCGCCGGGAGACGCTCAAGTGGATGGGGGTGATGTCGGCAACGTCCGCCGTTCATATGACGTTTACGACCACAGCTTCCGCCGCTCAGACGACGGGCAGTGAGTTTGCCCCCTGGCCACAACTGACGCTGCAACCGGTCACAGCGATGGGCTACGGCCAGGATCCAAACCTCATCGTTCGCGCATCCGGACCCTGGCCGCGAATATTGACGCAGAGGCAGCTTTCATTACTCGATGTGCTTTCGGACATCATCGTGCCCAGGCAAGGAGATGCGCCCTCGGCTTCTGAAGTCGGTGTGTCCGAAGTTCTCGATGAGTGGATCAGTGCACCCTATCCGCGGCAACAGACGCACCGCACTGTGTTGGAACCGGGTCTGTTGTGGATGGATGACGAGTCACACCGGCGTTACCGTAAAACGTTTGTCGAGTTGTCTGAATCACAGCAGTTTGCTATCGTCGACGACATCGCATTTGCGGAGCAGCCGACGCCTCAGGGTCTCGAAGCGCCGAAGGAGTTTTTCTCAGGGCTCCGGCTACTGGTGGTCGGTGCGTTTTTTACCAGTCCTGCGGGGATCAAGGATCTCGGATATATAGGAAACACGCCCATCTCAGGCGACTACCCGGGACCCACTGCCGAGGCGTTAGCGCATCTGAAGGCGTTGATGGAGGGGTTGAAGCTTGCCCGCTAAATCCGTAATGCAAACGATTCCTACAGATAACGCCTTCGGCGACGAGGTTGCATGTTTATGATGATCAGGTGTTCGAGCTTCGTGGCCATGGCATTTTTGCTTGTTGCAGTCAGTAGTGCCGCTCGCGGACAAGAAACAGATGCAGACCTGCCCGCAAGGATCGAACATGAATATGTGCAAGCGTGGTTGGGCACAACCGACGCTGACGAAGCCTGGACGATCGAAGAACCGACGACCAACTCTGAACTGGTCGGCGACTATTCAACTTTGCCGTTGCTCGGTGGAGCCGGCCAGCGGGTGTGGGGCAATCGGGTCCAGTTTGGTTTCGAAGGTGGTGGGCTCGTGTCGTGGAAAAGCGACAGAATTGCGTTTGCAGGCAACAACGGACAACTCGTTGTGCGCATGGACACGGATCTGTTCCTGATGGACGTCTTCCTGGGGGGTGTCCTCAGCGTCCGGCCAGCACGTTGGCTACGCATCTACGCCGCGGCCGGTCCATCTATCGGATGGGGATATCTGCCGAGCGAAGACGACGAGGACGAAGTGGAGGTGGGGCCAGTAGGCAATGGTTCTGGAATCTTCATCGATCTCAGCTCGAGCGAGCGTGATTTTTCATTCGCGCTGTATGGCCGCGTTGGACTCGATATTGAATTGAAGAACGGCTTTACCTTCGGCGTCAGCGCGCGTTATGCGGAGCACGACTTCGATTTCGGCAGTCGCGGTGAACTGACGCTGGACGAAATGCAGTTTTTCCTGACATTGGGCTCAAAAATCTAGCCAGTGCCTGGTAATTCTAGTCAAACCCGACAAAATTGATGACTTCATCAACGCGGCGACGCACGGACACGACGTCGTTTGCAGGGAAGTCGTCGGCCGGATAACCCATCGCAACGCAACTCATGATGATCTCGTTGGCCGGGATGCATGCACACTCACGGACCACGGGTGACTGCATGATGCCCTGGCCGTTGATGACACAACCCAGACCCTTCGACCAGGCTGCGTTCACAAGGCAGTTCACGACGGCGCCGCAATCGAACATGGCGATGTCGTTGTCCTCCAGATCTTTATCAAAAGTCACGACGATGGATACCGGAGCATCAAACTGACGAAAACCACGCATGACCCAGTCGTGTCTTCTTGTCTTGTCAGTCCACTCGATACCCATGGCATCGAATAATTGACCCGCGATTGCTTTTTGCCGTTCGCGATGGACACCCTGATAGGCTCCATGCATGCGGATTTCTCGCGAGGCAGGGACGCCTGAGAGGTTGTTTTCGGTATTTCCGGCACGGATCCGGTCCAGCGGTTCACCGGTCACCACATGTAAGTGCCACGGCTGAGTGTTCATCGAGGAAGGCGCGCGCGTGGCTAGCGCAACGATTTCCCTGACAACCTCCTTGGGAACTGGATTCGGCTTGTAGCCTCGGATACTGCGTCGCCCCAGGATAACGTCATCAAATTCCACAGCTAGTTGGCTCCGCCTGCGGCAGGCGATTGCGTACCTTGATACTCGCTTTCAAGCAACCGGGCTCCACGCAATATATTGCCCATAGCGTAGTTAGCTTCGTGACATGCATACTCGTAGACCCTGCTGTCAGGCGTCGACGCCCATACATACCGACCGCTCCAGGGACCAGTCCAGACAGTCTCGTCCGAGACCGTGAAGTCGTAGTAAAGGTTTCCATCTTCCATACGACTGAATCGCTCGACCACCTGCAGATTCTCGTCTGCTCCGGGCAAGCCACTGATTTTTCGAAATCCGCGGGTTTTAACGACCAACACATCGCCTTCCCAGTGGCCGATTGAGTCACCAAGCCACTTGCGGTTTTCTTCCGGAGTATGCTCAGAATCGATGCGGATTATCCGCGCGTCATGGACCATCTCCTGCAGGATCATCACGTGGGTATCGGTCTGGACAATTCTCTTGTAGTTGTTGTACAGGCTCGAAAGGGTCGGCACAGTCGAACCAAAGGAGATCAGACAGCGTTCAGAAGGTGCAAGGCTCTCCGGGCCATCGAATGGACCTGGTCCGTCATCATCCAACCAGGTTGCCTGACCTGTGTTTTCGTGTCTGAAACTCTGATAAACCACGCGCATACGCTCGGCAAGATCCGGTTGAGTAGGTGGATAGCGACCGTCGGGCGGGTCGTAGATAATTGAAGTAGGCACTTTGCCGTTAATCTCGCCTAAGGAACTGCCAGGGTCGATATAGAAAAGGTTGTAGCCGCCCACTCCACCTGCGCCACCCGTATTGTTGCCGTCACCACCAGCCGGTGGGGCTTCGCGGTCCGGATCACTCTCGTCCGTGATCGCCCACTGTGACGCCACGCCAAAACCCCAGTTGAGAAAGTCGGCTACCCACGGATACAGATATTCGTTCTCACCCAGCCACTCCGGCCTTTGTGTCGGCGTCAGGATGCCGGTGTCGTAGACACCTGAAAGATCCGGCTTGCCAGAGGATGTGCGCATCACGTCCGCCACGGCGGAAATACTCAGCGCTGCAGTTACGAGCAGAACAAAAAGCTGACGGATTATGGACATAGTCTTACCAAGCGAGTGGAGCGAAGTTCAATAGTCTATATCGGTATCGTGAAGGCTACCAATGCGTGGCCGTTGACGCCGCTCCGCCGCCATCATTGCCACAAGGAACAATGAAGATGCTAGTCTATGGTGTTGGGATTGAGGAAGCACCGTGTACGACTACCTGATCAAGAACGCCCAGATTGTCGATGGCACCGGCAGCAAACCGTATAGCGGCAACATTGCCATCGAAGATGGCACGATCACCGCCGTTGGCGCCGTCGATGGCAGCGCAAAAGAGACGATCAACGCCGATGGTGCGTATGCAACGCCAGGCTGGGTGGACGTCCATACTCACTACGATGGCCAGGTCAGCTGGGATGACACACTTGACCCGTCGTTCTCCCATGGCGTGACGAGTATCGTCATGGGCAATTGTGGTGTGGGTTTCGCGCCCTGCCCACAAGGCGGCGAGCAGCGCATGATCGAACTGATGGAAGGGGTCGAAGACATCCCCGGGACTGCACTGTACGAAGGCATTGAATGGGGTCGCTGGGAAACCTTCCCGGAATATATCGACTACCTTGCTACCCGGAATTTCACGATGGATGTTGGTACGCAAATCCCACATTCCGCTGTCCGCAATTACGTGATGGGTGATAGAGCCCTTCGGCACGAAGACGCAACCGCTGCGGATCTCGCTGCGATCAGTAAAATTGTGGTGGAGGGCCTGCAAGCGGGCGCGGTCGGGTTCTCCACCTCGCGGACTGTTGGCCATCG
>CBDUDJ010000102.1:0-6983 GCA_965365885.1 uncultured Gammaproteobacteria bacterium | reverse complement strand
TCGCCATCGTAAGGATTATACCGGCTTGGCCGCAGCCTGCCTAAGTGTGAAGCCGCACGGAATCTCGCGTCCTTCAGCTTGTGGCGCTCATGACCTTGGGCCACAATGCCCGCCCAACGCAATGTTGCATTGGGAGTGAGTATGGCGACGGGTACCGAATCACGACACGGTATGTGGTCCAGCCGCTGGTTGTTCATTCTTGCCGCCGCCGGTTCCGCAGTCGGTCTCGGCAACATCTGGAAGTTTCCCTATCTTGCAGGCGAGAACGGTGGCGGTGCTTTCGTGCTGCTCTATCTCGTGTGTATTGCGGTTGTCGGCGTGCCGATCATGATGGCTGAAGTGCTCCTGGGTCGCGAGGGTCGGCTGAGTCCCATCAACACCATGCGCAAGCTCACCAAGCAGCATAATCGCAGCGCGTTGTGGGTGCTGATTGGCTGGGCAGGTGTCCTGGCAGGGTTTCTCATCCTGTCTTACTACGTAGTGATTGCCGGCTGGTCGCTCTTCTACATTGGCCAGATGGCAACTGGTGCGCTGGAAGGTGCCACTGGCGCTCAGGCAGATGCGCTCTTCAATGATTTTCTCTCCGACCCATGGCAGATGATCATGTGGCAAACCATTTTCATGGTGTTGACCGTCTATATCATTTCCCGTGGTGTCGTTAAAGGAATTGAAACGGCCATTCGCTGGTTCATGCCCACACTTTTCGTGCTGTTGTTCGTGCTTCTGGGCTATGCCGTCACTTCGGACGGCTGGGCGCAAGGCGTCGATTTCATGTTTGGTTTAGATTTTGCATCGCTCGACGGCAACTCTGTGCTGGTTGCACTAGGCCAGGCGTTTTTCACGTTGAGTCTCGGCATGGGAGCGATGATGGCCTATGGCGCTTACGTGCCGAATAGCGCGTCCATCGGATCGACGGTGGTTATCATTGCTCTCCTGGATACTGCGGTTGCGGTAGCTGCCGGTTTGGTGATATTTCCGATCGTGTTTGCCAATGGTCTGGAGACTGGACAGGGCCCCGGGCTCATGTTCGTCACTATCCCTCTTGCCTTCGGGCAGATGCCGTTGGGTATTGTGTTCGGCACGATATTTTTCGTGTTGGTGAGCTTCGCTGCGATTACTTCAGCCATATCCATCAGCGAGCCGGCGCTCGCGTACCTGGTCGAAGAGTACAACGCAAAACGCTCGCGCGTTGCTATATCGCTCGGTGTCATCAGCTGGGTGTTGGGGATCGGTACTGTCCTGTCGTTCAACATTTGGGCAGACGTTCACATTGTTGGCAACCTGACCTACTTTGCTTTCGTCGACTACGTTTCGCAGAACATCATGCTCCCTCTGGGTGGTATGTTCATTGCCTTGTTTGCCGGTTGGGCATTACCCAAGACGGTGATCGGTGAACAGCTGGGAATCGATAGCGGGATGCACGCGGTTCTCTGGAAAATCGTTTGCGGCATAGTTGCGCCAATTGCGGTGTTGGTCGTTTTTATTGGCGTTGTCTTCGGCTGATCCAGTCTGATGACCACTCAGGTCAACCGATCTGCCTTGCTGCCTTATCCGGCAGATTCTGTGTTCGCTATCGTCAACGACGTGTCGAAGTATCCGGAGTTCCTGCCCTGGTGCTCCGCAGTGGACATCCTGGAGGCGAATGAGCAAGAGATTATCGCCGAGTTGTCTGTGCAGGCGCGTGGCGTGCAACAAATATTCACGACTCGAAACATACTCACGCCTCCTGAAAAAATTGAGTTGCAGCTCGTCGCCGGTCCGTTTGAAGAACTGTCAGGCAGTTGGTGTTTCAAAAAACTGGGCGATGAAGGGTGTCGCGTTGAACTGCTCCTGAATTTCCAACTCAGCGGTGTGCGCTCGCTGCTCGGTGCCAGCCTCGTTAGATCGCCTTTCGCCAGAGTGTTCACCGGTGCGGCCGACAAAATGGTGGATGCGTTCTGCGAGCGGGCAAACGCCCTGTTGAGTTGAGGTCAACGTGCACGTAGAAGTCGTCTATGCGCTCAGCGATCAGCAGCACCTCGTGCACGTCGAGTTGCCGGAGTCGGCTACCGTGGATTCGGCGCTGCAAGCTGTACAACGCCTTGCGCCGTTCAGCGAGTTGAACCTGGCGGAAGCTACGGTTGGAATCTTCGGCAGGATTGTCGAGAGAACGCAACGCTTGCGTGACGGTGATCGGGTGGAGATTTATCGGCCGTTACCGATAGACCCGAAAGATGCACGTCGACAACGTGCCGGATCTTCCTGAAAGTTAACCGGCGTCTTCGGTGTAGTTAACCGGCGTCTTCGGTGTAGTCAACCGGCGTCTTCAGGTTGAGCTTCGGATTCTGCGTCGCTGCGCTCGGCGGTTACCTGAGTCGCACCCGTCGACTCCGCTTCGTGCTCGGATGACGGCGCGAGATCGCCTGTGAAGTAGGCAAGAAGATCCTGTTCGAAGAACAGCGAGACTTTGATCTTTTCGTTGAAGTAACCGGGGACTTCAATTGTGTAGATGTAGTCCCATCTGTTTTCGTTGAATGAATTTCGAAAGATGGGCTCACCCATGATGTATGCAACCTGGCTGCGCGTCATGCCGGGTTTCAACTTGTCGATCATTTCCTGGCTCAGGACGTTGCCCTGTTGCACGGTCAGTTTGTGAACTCTGGGCAGGCTGAAACTTGGCATGCTGAATTTTGGCATGCTGCAGGCGCTAAGCAGGACGCTGGCACAGACCACCGCGATGGCCATAGTTTGTGTTTTCAACTGCTGGTTCAATCGCATATTGTCTGATTTGGCTCGTTGTGAGACCGCGGGCGTCGCATCTTAACGGCTAACTCGGTGCTAATGAAGAGCAACATCGCGCGCTTCGCTCAGCAGAGTTCGGGCGTAATCCCTGGATTTATCCGTGATTCCAGCTCCTGCGAGCATCCGCGCCAACTCATCGATACGGTCGGCATCTGCCAGCGGGGCGATTTGCGTGTCACGATCGCTGTCTTTGTGGACCAGCAGGTGGTGTTCGCCGAGGGCTGCGACCTGGGGTGCGTGGGTTATGCAGATCACCTGGGTATGCTCGGCGACGGCGCGCAACAGACGACCAACGACGTCGGCCGCTGTGCCGCCAACGCCAACATCTGCTTCATCCAGCACCAAAGTCGGTAGTGCGCATTTTTTTGCCGCCACGACTTCGATTGCGAGGCTGATCCGGGCTCGTTCACCACCCGAGGCAATGCGCGAGAGCGGTGCTGCGGGATAGTTCGGATTGGTCACACAAAGAAACTCCACGGATTCCAGGCCGGTCGCGTTCTCTGCCTCCCCGAACTCAAGGGAGAGCGCGCCACCGTCGATCCCCAGCGTGTTGAGGCACACGCTCACCTGGTTAGTGAAGCCATCGGCCGCGTGATGACGTTGCTTGCTGACTTTGCCTGCCAAAACCCGGTAGGCGTCGCGCTGGGTTTCGAGTTGCTCACGCAGTTCAGCCAACGTCGATGCGTCGGTGGAAATTGTCTCGAGTTCACGCCGTAGGTTATCGATCAGCTCTAGCAATGCCTCCGGCTCGATGCGGTGTTTACGCGCAAGTTCGTGCAGCTGGCTCATGCGCGATTCCAGAATTTGCAGAGCTTGCGGGTCGAACTCGAGTGTTTCCGCATAGGCTCGCAGATCCCGCTCGGCGTCGTCGCTCAATGCGAGCGCTGCTGCGAGAGTTTCCCGTGCGCCCTGCAGCGTCGCATGATCGTCGTCGATCCGCTCGAGTTGCTTGAGACCCTGGTTGAGCGCGCTGGTCGATGCCAGCTCGCTCAGGCAGGCTGCGACTGCCTCCTTCAGGCTCTGCGCCTGATTCAATCGTTTGTGGGAACGCGCTACTTCTCCGAATTCGCCTGGTTGGGGTGCCGCGGCGGAAAGTTCGGTGAGTTGATAGTCCAGCAGCGCGGCACGATCCTGCTGGCTGGTTACCGAATCTTCGAGTGCGGCGAGGCTGGTGAGGGTTGCTTGCCAGGCCTCGTACGCTTTGCGGCAGTCATCTAACAACGATTTGGCCACCCCGTATTCATCGAGCAACGCAAGCTGAACGTCGCGTTGCGCCAGGCGCTGATGTTCGTGCTGGCCGTGAACGTCGATGCAGCCCGTGCTCAACTCGCGCAACACCTGCAGATTGACTGGTGTGCCATTCAGAAACGCTCGGGAGCGCCCGTCGGAATTTACGACACGTCGCAGCAGGCAGCGCCAGGGCTGATCCGGGTCATCCAGGGCAAGGCCAACGAGATAATCCAGCGCAGCGGGACTCCCGGACAAATCAAATTCTGCGCTGACATCGGCGCGATTCGCTCCAGGTCGGATCGTATCTGTCGATGCGCGATCGCCCAGAACAAGCCCGAGAGCGCCGAGCAGAATAGACTTGCCAGCACCGGATTCACCAGTAATGACGGTCAGTCCGGGCCCGAATTGTATTTCGAGGGACTGGACCAGCGCGAAGTCTCTGACGGTCAGTGATTTGAGCACAGCTTGACGAGAGGTATCGATTGTCCAAAGATCAGGGTTCATAGTACTAAATGGTAACCACCAAGTCGTAGTCTCATGAGAGGTCAGCCTGCCGAAAGCGTCGATGAAAGAGCGCAGTCGTTGTTCAAGATGCTTGTGGAGCAATACCTGCGCGAAGGGATGCCTGTGGCGTCCAAACACCTGGCCGCAGCACCCGGAGTCGATATCAGCGCCGCGACCGTCCGCAACATAATGGCGGAGCTCGAAGCGCAGGGCCTTGTCCGCTCCCCCCACACATCGGCCGGGAAGGTGCCCACCAATGTGGGATTACGTTTTTTTGTCGACAGTCTGCTGTCCTATGCGCCTTTGCAGGAAGCTCAGGTACAGCAGCTCGAGAGCGAATTGAATCCGGATCTCTCACCGAGCGAGCTGGTAGCTTCCGCATCGGGCCTTTTGTCGCGTTTTACAGAGATGACCTGCGTAATCACCCTGCCGCGGCGAGATCATGTCGCGTTGCGACAGGTTGAATTTCTACCGCTCGCGGGCGACCGGGTGCTCGTCATCCTGGTCATGAGCGACCGGGAGGTGGAAAACCGGGTGATCCATACCGATCGTGAGTACTCTGAGGTGGAGCTCACCCAGGCGGCGAACTTCCTCAATCAGGAATTCGCTGGCCAGTCGCTCCTGAGTATCCGCGGTTCGCTGCTGGTCAGCATGCAGGAAGACAAGGATCGAATGGGCAGTCTCATGCAGACGGCGCTGGATGTTGCATCTCAGGTGTTTGCGGCTGAGGAAGAAACCGAGCAGCAGGTGATCATTTCAGGTGAGACCAGACTCCTGGATATGAGCAGCGATGCGGACACGGCGCGTACGCTGTTTGATGCGTTCTCGCATAAAGGCAGCATTCTGCATCTGCTCGACCAGTGTCTGCAGAGTCATGGCATTCAACTTTTCATCGGCGAGGAGTCCGGCAGCAAGCTGCTTGATGATGTCAGCGTGGTGACTGCACCTTATTCGGTCCAGGGTCAGCTGGCGGGCGTGCTGGGGGTGGTCGGACCGACCCGCATGGCCTATCGGGACGTGATTCCGGTGGTGGATGTAACCGCGCGCGTCCTTGGCGCTGCCCTGACTCAACTCTAGTAGCTCTGGCAGCTTTAGCAGCTCTGGCGGGGCGTTGCAAAACCGGCCGTAAGCCTTGAATTTCCCCCGTCCAGCCCCCATCTACGCAGAGTGCCCGCGGTGATTGTTGTAAGGCGCGGCGGTCGTTATAAGTAGCGGCGGTCATCATAAGGAACCGCGGCGCCTGAGGCAGGTTACCTCGTCCCGGATAGTCCAGTGCATGCCACCAGGCTGACTAGCCCTGGATCAGACAATCAACTGATCGGAGTCGAAATAGATCATGACGGATGAGAAGTCCGCAGACGAAAAAGCGCCCGCGGCGGGTGTTGAGGTAAAAGCAGCCGCGGGTACTGAGGCAGAAGCTGCGGATGATGGCAGCGAGGTGGCGGCAGCTAGCGCCGCGGCTGGTGTGGACGTAGCCGAGAACGACACGCCTGAAGAGGCGACACCACAGAATCTGGCCGCTCAGCTTGCGGCTGCAAACGAAGCGCTGAAAGACCAGGCATTGCGCGGTCAGGCGGAGGCTGAGAATGTCCGTCGGCGGGCATCACGTGATGTCGAAAACGCGCATAAATATGCGCTGGAAAAGTTTGCCGGCAAGTTATTGCCAGTACTGGATAGTCTGGAGAAAGCCATTGAGCTGGGCGCGGTCGGCGATTCGGCGGCAGAGGCAGGCGCTAGTCAGCAGAGGGTTGCGCTGGTCGAAGGTGTGGAATTGTCTTTGAAACTCTTCCTCGGCGTGCTCTCTGAGGCGGGAATCGCCCAGATCGACCCGCTGGGAGAACCCTTCGACCCGCAGTACCACGAAGCGATGGCGATACTGGAGAACCCGAGCGCGGAGCCCAATTCAGTGCTCGAAGTGATGCAGAAGGGGTACGCTCTGAACGGTCGACTGATCAGGGCGGCGATGGTAGTCGTCAGCAAGGCACCGGCGTCTTCAGACGGGTCTGAAGATGGTTCACAGTCAGGATGAGTAACTGCTGGCGAGCGAGTCGCCCACGGTGCGGAAACTACAAATTGTCCAGCCAGGGGGTTGAACTCTGCGGGAAAACCCAAATATATCGACCAGTATGAAAAGCTGTGACCGGTCGCGCTAGGCGAACTGAGAAACGGCGAATAGAAGCGAAAATTGGAGAAATAGATCATGGGTAAGATCATCGGTATCGACTTGGGCACCACCAACTCGTGTGTGGCGGTGTTGGAAGGAAATGATGCCAAGGTCATCGAGAATTCCGAAGGCGATCGCACGACACCGTCGGTCATCGCCTACACGGAGGATGGTGAGATTCTGGTCGGCCAGTCCGCGAAGCGACAGGCGGTGACGAATCCCACCAATACATTGTTTGCAGTAAAGCGCCTGATCGGCCGCAAGTTCGCCAGTGATGTGGTGCAGAAAGACATCAAGATGGTGC
>CBDUDJ010000101.1:0-7034 GCA_965365885.1 uncultured Gammaproteobacteria bacterium | reverse complement strand
AGGCAATCAACTTTCATGAGTTGGCTGCTGGCTCCAGATTTGGTTCAACTGCTTTGGGGATTGACGCCGTACTCCATGTGCTTGATGTGGATCATCGTGATGTGACTGAAGATTTCTTTGAAATCGACGGTGATGAAATACTGTTGAAGCGCTCTGTGGTCCCTGCGATGTATACGACGGATCCGTTTGTCGTACGCCAGGATTGTCTGTGCTACTTCATGGATCGGATGGACGCATCGAGTGGCTAGCCTCGCGACAGGACGTCAACAGGCTGTTAGATACAGCGGCCTCCGTCGACTTCCAGCGCAACGCCGGTAATCATCGACGCTTCGTCAGAACAGAGAAAGCACGCTGCATTGCCCAGATCTTCGGGAGTCGAAAACCGCCCCAACGGAATTGTGGCCAGAAAACGTTCGCGATTCTCCGGCGTATCTTCTCCCATGAAAGTAGCCAGCAGCGGAGTTTCTCCCGCGACAGGATTCAGCGCATTGACGCGGATGTTCTGACTGGCGAGTTCTGCTGCCATCGACTTCGTTGCGGTGATCAACCAGCCTTTTGATGCGTTGTACCAGGTGAGGCCAGGTCGCGGGCTGACGCCCGCTGTTGATGCGATATTCAAAATGACCCCGCCGTGCTGTCGCATCACCGGCACTATGTGTCGGGCGGTCAGGAACACAGATTTCATGTTGACTGCGAATAGTCGTTCGAAAGCTTCCTCGGTCATCTGCTCAAGTGCCAGTGGCGAATGACCGATGCCGGCATTGTTCACCAGAATGTCGAGCGGCCCGTCGAGCCCGGCGATAGCCGCAGCCACACTCTGGTCGCTCGAGACATCCATTGCGCACCAGCTTGCCGACTTGCCGAGGCTTTCAGCGTGGGCTGCAGCCGCAGGCTCGTTGATGTCGGCAATGATCACCTTCGCGCCTTCGAGAACGAATTTGGTCGCGATACCGGCGCCGAAACCCGAGGCGCCGCCGGTAATGAGTGCAAGCTTGGCCGCCAGGCGTCCCATGTCAGCCTTGCGCCCCACCGAGCAGATTGTAACCGGCGCTTGCCATCACTTTCGCAGCATCCACCATATCGTCGATCACCACATACTCATCGCTCTGGTGTGCCAGGTCGAGTATCCCCGGGCCGTAGGCGATGCAGTCGTGGAGTTGACCGATCCGGTTAATGTGCTTCTGATCGTAGGTTCCCGGAGAGACGACGAACTCAGGACTTCGTTGTAGTACCTGCTTTATGCCTTGCTCGACTGCTTGCGCCACAGGAGCATCCTGTGCGGTCATCGAAGGGGTAACTTCGAAGAGATCCCGCAGTTCGTAACTGAAATTCGGCCTTTCCAATTTGAGGTCCTCGAGTATTTTCTCAACTTCGGCTTTGACCTCTGCAAGATTTTCTTCGATCAGAAATCGCCGATCGATGACCATTCTGCAGGAGTCGGCGACCAGCGGTGCTGGCAGCCCGTCAAACTCCTCGGTTTGACCGCCGTGCAGCGAGTTGATGTTGAGCGTGGACTCCTTGGCACCATCCGGGACCACCGGCATTGCCGTGTGTTTCTGGCGCAGTTGTGGAAAGAGTTTGTTCTCAAAGGCGTCGAGGACAGCGCCCATATGACGCACAGCGCAATCACCAAGGAATGGCATGGAGCCGTGTGCCATGCGCCCGCTGGTGAGCACCTCGGCCCACCACACACCGCGATGGCCGAGGCAGATTCGGTCTTTGTTCAGTGGTTCGGGAATGATGACGTGATCGACACGCGGTTTGCTGAAGTAGCCACGTTCGGCGAGGTATGCAACGCCACCGTAGCCGCCGGATTCCTCATCCGCCGTGCCGGATATTTCCAGACTTCCGGCGAGTGTGGGGCACTGCTCAATAAGCGACTCCACCGCAATGATCGAAGCGGCCAAGCCACCCTTCATGTCGCAGGTGCCACGACCGTAAATTCTGCCTTCGTGGATCTCGGCAGCAAACGGGTCGAAACTCCAACCAGCACCGACCTCAACGACGTCGATGTGAGAATTAAAATGTAACGTCGGTCCACTCGCCGCGCCTTCCCAGCGGGCAACTACATTCGTGCGGGGGTATCTGTCGGAATCTCCGATGGCACCGGTTGCCCGTACGTAGTCAATTGTGAATCCGCGCTTCGCCAGTCGATCACCAATGTAGTGCGCGCAATCCTCATAACACTCGCCGGGTGGGTTGATGGTTGGTATTCGAACGAGTTCCTGCGTGAGCGAGACGAGTTCTTCGCGTTTGTCATCGATCGCACGAAACAGAGTTTCTACGTCAGGGGTCATGAGTCGATTAGAGCACCTAGTGCGGGGTAAGAGCCAGCGCGATCAGCTTGTTGCCGTAAAAACGCCCTGTGCAATTGCCCGAGTAACGGTGTTGGCGGCGAGTGTCCCGAGTGACAAGAGCGACAACGCCTCCCGGTCCAGATCCAGTTGTGCAGTCGACAACACAAACAACAGATCGCCATCACCCGGAGTATGTACCGGGTACAAAGCCCGGGCGAAACCATCATGTGCCATCACCGCGATCTGTTTTGCTTCGAGCTTCGTGATCACAGCGTCGGTGACCACCACGCCGATCGTCGTATTCATGCCTGCAGCCGAATGGCCGGCTTTCGTAGTGGCCCTGATCGCGTCAACCGGCCAGGGTTCGGGCAGACCGCGTCCGCCGAATTCCGCATTTTGTTCGAACGGTGCTGCCCAGAAATGATCGGTGCTGCCAATGTAGGGAGATCCGGCCGCGTTTACGGCCATGATGGCGAGCAGGCTTGCACCGCAGTCGAGTTTTTCCAGCGCCACCCCCAGACCTCCCGGGCCTGCCGCGGTGGTGGCACCGTAGCCCGCACCAACTTTGCCGGTGGCGGTGGTGGTAGCAGCGCTTTTCGTGGCGTTGTAACCCAGTTCCCGATAGGGCGGGTACGTGCCCCAGTTTTTGTCGCCATCGTTAGTCAGATCGAACAGAATTGCAGCGGGGACGATCGGGATGTGCACGGGGGGTACCGAATAGCCCCGACCCTGTTCGCGCAGCCAGGCCTGTGCACCCGATGCGGCATCGAGGCCGAATGCGGATCCGCCGGAGAGCACAATAGCGTCAACGTGTTCGACTACTTGTTGCGGGTTCAACAACTCTGTTTCCCGGGTGCCGGGTGAGCCACCGACCACATGGACGCTGGCAGTTGCCGGCCGATCCGGCAGAATTACGGTCGTGCCGGAGCGAAGTTTATCGTCCACGGCGTGGCCGATGCGCAGACCGCTGATCGGGATATCGATGTTCAAGCTGCAAGCATCTTGAACATCGCTGGCCGGTTTCAGCTCAGGCGGCGGGCTGCAGATCGCCGAGGATGGAAACACGCTCGCCGTATCTGTTGTGGGGGTAGTAGTCCCACACAGAGTGGTGCTGAGTGCAGCGGTTATCCCAGAACGTCAGCGTGTTCGGTTGCCACTCCACGCGACAGTAGAGTTTCGGCGTGGTCGCGATGAAGTTGGTAAGGCCGTCCAGAAGCATCCGGCTTTCCCATCCTGCAAAGCCCTTCAGATGAGAAGTAAAACCGGAGTTGACGTAAAGAATCTTTTCCCCGGTTTCCGGGTGGGACGTGATCACGGGATGTTCGTTTTGCGGATAGGTCTGGCCATCTGGTGGGCTGACCCGATACTTGCCGACGTAAGGCAACGCCCCATCATGCACGGCGCTGACACCATCGAGCGTTTTCTTCATATTTTCTGAAAGCATCTCGTAGGCGAGATACATGTCGGCGAAAAGTGTATCGCCGCCGCCGCATTCGGGAGTTTCAGTGATGTACAGCATCGAGCCCAGCGGTGGAATCGGGTCGCACGTCACATCTGTGTGCCAACCTTCTCCAGCGGTGTAGTTGGACTTGGCCGTAGTCTTGACCGTGAGTATTTCAGGGTCGCCGCCATAACTGTGCTGCATAGGGTGTACATGCAACTTGCCGAACTTACGCGCGAAAGATTTGTGCTGCTCAGCGTCGAGTTGCTGATCACGAAAAACGAGAACCTTCCAGTCGAGCCAAGCCTGATAGACCTCGCTGAACTGTTCGTTTGCAAGTGGCCTGGACAGATCCACGCCGGATATCTCAGCACCGATATGCGGTGTCAGTGTCTTCAGACCGAGTGTTTGATATTCCATGTGGTTAAGACTCCGTTAAGATTAATCGGGTAACCCCAGCACGCGTTTGGCGATGATATTTGCCTGCACCTCGTTCGTACCACCATAAATGGTCGTCGCGCGGGTGTGAAGCCATTCCCGTGTCGCTTCGAGTTCCGCGGCATCGAACCCGTGGTCCACGCCCAGGCCACGCGTTCCCATCAGAGTACGCTTCAACTCCGCGCCGTCCTGCTGCAAACCAGCACCATAGAGCTTGAAGATGGAGGTTGCCGCACCGGGTGTGCCTGACTTGTTCTCTTCATTTGCCCGTCGTGCGGTCAGCCGGAACGCGGCGCTGTTCATGTTGAAACGGGTGATTGTCCGGCGCACCTGTGCGTCTGCGATCCTGCCGTCGCTTTCACCGATGTACTCGCGGGCGATACGCACCAGGCTTGCGCCGGGAG
The DNA here is from genome assembly GCA_965365885.1 of uncultured Gammaproteobacteria bacterium. GTDB lineage: Bacteria > Pseudomonadota > Gammaproteobacteria > Pseudomonadales > Azotimanducaceae > SZUA-309. The sequence goes on along the minus strand of CBDUDJ010000101.1, from coordinate 2,454 downwards.
AAGCCTGTCGGTTGCCCGCGCGCAAGCCACCGATGCCGGAACGTTCGAACTGCAGCAGACGCTTGCCTACTGTCCAGCCTTTGTTCAACTCGCCCACGAGATCTTCTTTCTGGGCGATGGCGTCATCCAGAAATGTCTCACAGAACGGCGAGCTTCCAGAGATGAGCCTGATCGGACGGACACTGACGCCCGGCTGATCCATCGTGAGCAACACGAAGCTTATGCCATCATGTTTCGGCGCGTCGAAATCAGTTCTCACCAGTGCGAACATCCAGTCGGCATAGGCGGCACCGGAGGTCCAGATTTTCTGGCCGTTGAGCACGAAATGATCGCCGTTGTCGGCGGCTTTCGTCTTCACGGCGGCGAGGTCAGAACCTGCATTCGGTTCTGAGTAGCCCTGGCACCATTGCAGTTCACCGCGGGTGATCTTCGGCAGATGGCGTTCCTTCTGGGAGTCTGTGCCGTACTCGAGCAGGGTAGGACCGATCATGCTCAATCCCATTCCCATAAGAGGCGCACGTGCGTTCACTTTTGCGAATTCATCACCGAGGACCTTTACTTGCGCGGTTGACAGGCCACCTCCGCCATATTCAACAGGCCAGGCCGGAGCGGTCCAGCCTTTCTCTGCCGTACGCTCGAGCCACAACGCGACATCGCGCTCCAGTGTGATTTTACTGCTGCCGGTGGCGGTCTGCCCCGGGCCTTTCGCGCCTTCCGGGCAGTTGTCAGCCAGCCAACCGGCGACTTCCGAGCGGAACTCTGTCAATTCAGACATCTGAATACTCTCCAGCCAGAAAGACTGATTATTCCCACAAGTATCGCAAGACCCATAAAATGCTCAAGGCTGCCAGGTTTCGCTGTAGTTCTCAGCCCCTACTTCTCGGACATCGGCCAACCAGTCGCCCTTGTAAGGCCAGGCCGCAGGATCTTCTTCGCTTGGGCCTTGCCAGAATCTCGCGAACGGGCCTGTCGCGCCGGGTTCCAGAGACCAGGCCTGACGGCGAAACGTCCAGCTGTCCGGGACGAGTTGATGAGCCTGGCGGAAATGTTCGATGGCAGCATCGTGGTTGCCGTCGAGCTCGAGCGCGATTGCCAGCTCAAAATGCGCATGTCCGAGTGCGATCTCGGCGCTGCGTGGCCGGGAGCGGGCAATGACCTCCTCGGGTGACAGCGCAAACTCGCTCGCTGAGCCCTTTTCGACCCAGTCCCGTAGTGCGGCGTGGTATTCCTCTTTTTGCGATGGAATCTTCATCGCCTCGCCGGTCATCTCGATGAAGCGCTGCGGCATGTCTGCCGGCAGCTGCCGTTCCGGCGTTGTTGCCTCGGCTGCGGCTGTGGGTGGCGCCGGTGCGGCCTCGGCCGGGCGCACGATCATGCCTTCCTCATTGATCCACACACTGCTGGGAATATTGATCACGCCGAGCGTGCGCGCCAGCACGTGGTACTGGTCGAGCAATGCCGGATGCGTAGGTTCAGCTGCCTCCATGAAGTGGCGACAGCCCTGGGCACCCAGCGCGTCAAGACCGACGGTTACCAGTTCAAAGCCATTGGGGTGAAGTTCGTCGCGCAATGCCTGCCACACGGGCAGGTCGGCAGAACAGCCTCAGTAGGGTGCCCAGGCGTAGACCAGAACCTTCTGGCCAAGCAGACTGCGCAGGGCAAATTCGTTGCCGGAAAGATCAGGCAGCGACAGGTCGGGTGCTTCGGCCGTGGTCAACGCGTGTGAACCAACGGATTCCGGACCGATGGCCAGCAGTCCGCTGGCCGCATGCTCCGCTACGGGTAGCCCCATTGCCTGTGCAGTTGCGACCGCGTCGATTGTCGCTCCGGGAGATTGTGCCAGTGTTATGCAGACCTCGCCTTTGCAGGCGCCTTCTGGTTTGAATGTCCAGCCGGTCTCCTGTTCGAATTTCGCTGTGTCTGTTGTAGCGCTTCGCAGAATCATGCGTGGACCCCTCCTGTGGTCTAATGATAGTAACTGGGGTACGGTCACGAGGTACAGGTTTCAAGTGAAGCTTCGATGAGGCATCCGGGGACAGACAGGGGGGACACCGGCTGATGAGGGAACTACCGGCTTTTCTGCTCAACGACGCGACGGATGCGGCCTACAGCTTTCCGGGTGACAAGCCCGCGCTTGTCTGCTTCGTCAAAGAGGACTGCCCGACCTGCAACGAGGTGATGCCCGTACTGAATGCTTTGTACGCAACGTTCTCCGAGCGTTTTGATTTCTTTGTTGCAGGTCAAACCCGGGAAGGCAACGAACTCCTCGCCAGCACCCACCAGCCAGCATTTCCGATTCTTGATGAATCCAGCCTCAAGGTTTCATTTGCCTACGATATCGACACAGTTCCGAGCCTCTTTGTGGCGGATTCTGCGGGCAATATGCAGCATTCCCTTGTCGGATTCGTCCGCGAGGAGTGGCAGTCCCTGGCAGCAGAACTGGCGGATGCGAAT
>CBDUDJ010000100.1:0-7116 GCA_965365885.1 uncultured Gammaproteobacteria bacterium | reverse complement strand
CCCATTCGAATACCGTATGGGTGTAGTAGTCGAGTCCGCGAACGAGCTGCGGCTTGTGTGTCCAGCTGATTCCCAGCTGCTCGAGCAATTCGCAAAGTCGGTCAAAGTGTTCGCGGCTGGCGGTATCGATGAAATCCGGAAGGCTCGGGGCTCTTTCCAGAATTTCCCGGGTTTGCGGCGATTTACTGTCGAGAATTCGCAGTGGATTACTGGTGAGCCGACGCTGACTGTCTTCATCGAGTGCCTTCGCCTGCGGCGTCAGATAGTCAACCAGCGCCTGGCGGTAACCTGCCCGGCATTGTGCCGACCCTAGCGTGTTCAATTCCAACGTGACCTGTGATTGGATCCCCAGCGCCTGCCAGAAGTTCCAGCTGAGCGCTAACAATTCCGCGTCAACGTCCGGACCGGCAAGGCCAAAAACCTCCGCGCCAATCTGATCAAACTGACGGTAGCGGCCTTTTTGTGGCCGTTCATAGCGGAACATCGGCCCGGTATAGAAAACACGCTGTGTCTGATTGAAGAGCAGGCCCGCCTGTTGCAACGCCCTTGCACAACCGGCAGTTCCCTCGGGTCTCAGCGTGATGCTGGTACCATCGCGATCTTCGAGTGAATACATCTCCTTTGCGACAATGTCCGTGGCTTCACCGACTCCACGGCTGAAGAGTTCTGTAAATTCCAGCAATGGCAGATGGACTTCTTCGTAGGCGAAACCATCCAGCACCTGGCGCAGAGTATCTTCAACCACCCGCCAACGCCTGGCCTCTTCAGGCAGTACATCACGTACGCCTCTGATCGACTGGACCACGGCTACTGCCCCAGGACCAGATTCGCAACGTTGTTGCGGGTATGCGGCCCAAGCGCCACTGCTTCATCGTTGAAACCAAGCTGCACGCCCGGTGCGTAGCCGAGCAATATACGAAACGGGCCTTCGCCCGTCAGACGCAACGTCTGGCCTGCCCGACTGAGGTCGCTGTAGAGATTCCGGCCGGTGTTGGATTTGACCTCCACCCAACACTCTTCGGTGAACCGAAATTCGAGCACGTCATCACCAAACGCGGTAATTCGTTGATCACTCTGACCCGCCAGACCGGTCGTCGGCCCTCGAAGAGGTGCCGCAGCAGTCGTTGCTGAATCGTTCCGAGCAACACCTTCGGTAACCTCTTCGGCAGCATTTCCTGCAATATTTGCGACAACATCTCCCGCAACATCTCCGGCGACGCCCGCACCCGGGACGTTGGCCGCGGGGGTTTCGCGCGCGGCGGCTGTCACTCGCCGTGGTGTCGAGCCGAGCGTTGCCTGTGGTGCATTCACCTCGATATCCGCTTCGTGCGCATCCGCTGCGAGTTCGGCGACTGCCTGGTCGGCGACCGCGGCAGAAGATGCCGAGGCGGAAGACACCGTATCATCATTCTCCCATAGCCAGATTGTCAGCACGGCGATCACTATCACCAGCACGGCGCCGCCGGAACCAAGCACCCACACAGGATGCTGGCGAACCCATTCCTCGGCGGGGTTTACAACGGCTACTTCAGTGGTGATCGTATCATCTGACCCATGCGGATAATGAGCAACGACGGCGTCCTCATCAAGATCGAGCAGACGGGCATACGATCGCAGATATCCTCGGGCAAACACTGCCGAAGGCAGATTTGCATAATCGTCGGTCTCCATCGCTTCAATGACCTGGTTTGGCAGATTCAGCGCGTCGGCGACCTCGCGCAACGTAACCTCCAGGCTCTCCCGCGCCGTGCGCAACATTCCACCAGGCCCAATCGCGTCGTCACTCACGCGTACATCCAGCGGCCATTATCTGGGTACCTTGCAATTTCTGGCTTCTGCGGATTCCGGGAAGAGATTGTTCAACGCCAGAGCGTAGCTGGCCATCTCATCGGTGTTGTTGATTGTCTGGGCGAGCTTCATACCCAGACACAGAGTGCGTGGCGTCTGTCTGGCCTGGGTACGAAAGCCATCGTAGAAATCCCGTGCTTTGGCAAATTCACCTTCGACGTAGGAAATATCCGCAAGCTCGAGACTCGCTCTCGGCTGATTGAAACTCAACTGCAAAGATCGCAGGAATGCTTCTTTTGCCCGCTTGGTTTCGCCGATTTTGAGCTCAGCAAGACCAAGGCTCTCATAGGCCTGGCTACGAGCACGATAGTTGGCATCGAGCACCAGTTTTCGCAGGGCCACAACGGCTTCCTCATAGCGTTCATGGCCGTATAGAAAGCTTGCGAAGTTGTTGAGCGCCTGGGAGTGATCGGGATCGTACCTGAGCGCAAGCTTGTAGTGCTCCTCTGCGAGCACCGGATCATTTTCAGCTTCGTTGAGCACCGCAAGCAGCACATGCGCCTCTACTGAGCTCGAATCGATTTCCAGAGCCTTGTTGAGCGGCGACCTGGCCCGTTCGAGATGGCGGTTTTCCAGATAGCCACGCGCCAGATCGAGCTGAGCTTTCACGCGTTGTGCATCCGCAGCCGGATCCGGCAAGCCGCCGTGGGACTCCGTAACACATCCTGCGATCAGTAAGACGCCGAAAATGAGTCCTACTCGCGCCGACAACCGACACAGCACTCGTTGCCACTTTTTCATGCGACCTCCCGTATTTCTCATGCGATTCCCCGCATTTCTCATGCGACCTCCCGCATTTTCATGCGACCTCCTGCGCGCGTACCCTGGCCAGATACCGCTCCTTACGTCGCGTGCGATCCTTCACCTGGCCGACAAGCTGACCGCATGCCGCATTGATGTCCTCACCGCGAGTTGTTCGCAACATCGTCGCGTAACCTGCGTTGATAAGATAAGTTTGAAACGTCCGCACCGAGCGCTCATCAGGCCGCTCAAATCCGGCAGCTGGAAACGGATTGAACGGGATCAGGTTGATCTTGCAGCGAACGTCGCGTAACAATTTAGCTAACTGCCTGGCATGCTCCAGTTGATCGTTGACGCCCTTGAGAAGTGTGTACTCCATTGTCAACGTCCGCTTTTCCCCCAGCCCACCCACATAGTGGCGACACGCGGCAAGCAATTCGGCGATCGGATATTTGCGATTCAATGGGACCAGCTGGTTGCGTAACTCATCGGTTGGTGCGTGCAACGAGATCGCCAGCGAAACATCCGTGAGTTTGGCCATCTCATAGATGGCTGGGACAACGCCCGCGGTGCTCACGGTGACCCTGCGTTTGGAAATGCCAAAGGCCAGATCGTCGAGCATCAATCTGGTCGCAGCCATGACGGCATCGAAATTGAGCAGCGGTTCACCCATACCCATCAGAACCACGTTAGTCACGCTTTCGCCCCGTTCACGCAAAGCCTGATCTGCAAGCCACACCTGACCAACTATCTCCGCTGTGCTGAGATTGCCGTTGAAGCCCTGCTTGCCGGTCGAGCAGAACGCACAGTCCAACATGCACCCCACCTGGGAAGATACGCACAACGTGTTCCGACCGCGCTCCGGGATCAAGACCGTCTCGACGCAGTTTTCACCGGCAGCTTTCACGACCCACTTGATCGTGCCATCAACAGAATCCAGACGCTGGACAATTTCCGGTGGTCTGAACTCGGCATGTTCGCTCAGCCAGGCACGAAAGTTTTTGGAAAGATTCGTCATCCCGGAAAATTCAAGCTCACTCTGATGGTAAGCCCACTTCATCATCTGATGAGCTCGGTAGGGCTTGCCATCGACTTCTGCGCATAGCAACTCAAATTGCTCGCGCGGTAGATTGAATAGATTGATGAGTGTGTCGTCGGACATTCTTCGGCCATCAGCCTCTGGTGCAGAGCTCTTCGTTACTGAAGAAGTAACCGATTTCCCGCGCCGCGGAGGTTGTCGAGTCCGATCCGTGTACCGCGTTTGCATCGAGGGATTCGGCAAAATCCGCACGGATGGTTCCAGGATCCGCCTCTTGTGGATCCGTTGCACCCATAAGCTTGCGGTTCAGACTTACCGCACTATCACCTTCGAGCACCTGCACGACAACCGGCCCCGAAGTCATGTAGGACACAAGATCATTGTAGAACGGCCGGCCTTCGTGTTCCGCATAAAAGCCCTGCGCCTGGCCCTCACTTAAACGCAACATTTTCGCTGCGATGATTGAAAGTCCGTTGTTTTCGAAACGCGAGTAAATCGCGCCAACAAGATTTTTCGCCACAGCATCTGGCTTAACAATGGAAAGCGTACGCTCTACCGCCATGAATTTCTCCGATTCGATATAACAATGCAACGCAACAAAAAGTACCTATATGCTTGATAAGTGCTTGATATATCAAGGATTGGCACCTGTCAGCGGGCGCGTATTATACGCGTTTAGCAATAAGATCAAACGCCTGTGTGCAATGAGTTGCACCCTTATGTCGATTCAGGGTTCGATTCAGACCAGCAACGCGGTCCTCGGGTCAGGCGAGTTTGCGCGCACTCTAGCCACCCAGAGCCGCCGGCCGGTCGCGCAGGGTCTGCACAACCCCGGCCACCCTCGTTGCCGCATAATCCACATCATCCTGCGTCGTGTAGCGTCCCACGGTGAACCGCAACGATGCATGCGCGAGGATTTCAGGCACACCGATGGCCCTTAGCACGTAGCTCGGCTCGACACTTGCGGACGTACACGCTGAGCCACTACTGACCGCTATGTCGTCCAGCGCAAGCAGCAACGTTTCGCCATCTACTCCATCGAAGCCCACATTCAGCAGGCCGGGCAATCGCTGCGACTCGCTGCCGTTCATTGAGACACCTGGAATCTGCTTCAGGTGTGACCACAGGCGCTGGCGCAACGCGAGTATGCGAGTATTTTCGACTTCCATGTCCCGCTTGAGAATTGCGCTCGCCTCTCCCATACCGACTATCTGGTGGGTGGCAAGCGTGCCGGAACGCATACCACGTTCGTGGCCGCCACCATGAATGAGCGGCGTGAGCTTCACCGGTGGTTCGCGGCGCACATAGAGTGCACCCATGCCTTTGGGACCGTAAATTTTGTGCGCGGACATGGAGATCATATCCAGCGGCATGGTCTGCACATCGATCGGTATTTTACCGGCACTTTGTGCGGCGTCGGTGTGCATCAGTACGCTTGCGTCCCGACAGATCCGAGCGATGGCCGCAATATCGTTCACAACCCCTATTTCATTGTTCGCGTGCATGATTGAGACGATGAGCGTGTCTGAGCGCAGGGCCTGTGCGACCTGCTCCGGTGCGACTATGCCGTCGCGCCCAGGCTGCAGATAGGTGATTTCGAACCCCTTCTCAGCCAGATATTCACAGGTATCAAGCACGGCTTTGTGTTCGATTGCGCTGGTCACGATGTGGCGCCGGGTCGCGTTTTCGGCCACACCTTTGAGTGCCAGATTGTCCGATTCGGTTGCTCCGGAAGTCCACACGATCTCTCTGGGATCCGCATTGAGCAGCGCGGCGACCTGTGTTCTGGCCTCCTCGACCGCTTCGTCGGCCTGCCAGCCGTACACGTGTGAGTGAGATGCCGGATTACCGAAATTTCCTTCAACCAGCAGGCACGCGCTCATTTTCTGCGCCACTCGTGGATCGACGGGTGTCGTTGCGGCGTAGTCGAGATATACCGCTTTGCGGCTTTCCTTAGCGCGCCAGGTTTCACTCGATCCGGTTGCCGACGGCGGCTTGCTGGTGTCGTTGCTGCTCATCTGTTCTGCGTATCTGTTATGGCGTAATTGTTATAGCGCGTGACCCGACACCGCATCATAAACGCAGCGTCTGGATCAACATCTTATCCTGTCGCCTGGCCACATGCTGAATCTCGCTGCGTTCGACCAGACTGCCAAGCGTAATGCCGCCGAGAAAACCATCGAGCTCTTCGGACAACTCGGTCCACAGTTCATGCGTCAGGCAGACGACACCATCCTGACAATCGGTACCACCATGACAGCGCGTGGCATCCACACCATCGCCCACCGCAGTGATGATCTCAGATACGCTGATGCGCGAGACATCTCGCTCGAGCTGGTAACCGCCACCCGGGCCGCGGATGCTGCGCAACAGCCCACAACGCTTCAACTTGCTGAACAGCTGCTCGAGATATGCCGCAGAGATCCCCTGCCGCCTGGCGATATCCATCACGCTCACAGGACCATCCTGGCGATGGATTGCGATATCCAGCATGGCAGTCACGGCGTATCTGCCTTTCGTTGTCAGGCGCATTTTTCGAGTATGCAATACCCGACTAATTCGGTCTACTACTATCCGTCCGCTCGCGAGAGCCTGTTACGTCACCAGCCGCGAGTTTTGCAACACGCTGCTAGTCCGGCTACTCCGAATCGCTATCCCCGGCGCGGCCGAGTTCTTTGAGAATACCGCGCAGCATCTGGACCTCGGTAGCATCCGGGGCAACGCGAGTCAGCAGACGGCGCAGCCGGGTCATCGTCTGACCGGGATTTGTCGCATCCAGAAATCCCACATCCAGCAGAAGTTGTTGAATATGCATCAGCAGGCTTTCGGTCTGTTGAGCGTTGGCAGGGGGTCTGTCCCAGGGTGGCTGCGGCGTGTCGGGGATGCTGAGTTGCTTGAACAACTCATAGCAGACGATCTGCACTGCCATCGCGAGATTCAATGAAGGGTAATCAGGATTCGCCGGAATCTGCAGGTGGCAATGACACCTCTGCAACTCATCGTTCGTCAGACCGCTGGCCTCCCGACCAAAGAGGATGGCAACCCGGGTATTGGGGAGCTTGGCAACAAGATCCTCCGCCACGGCATCTGCCATCTTGAGCGGCCATGGAATCCGCCGCTGCCTCGTGCTCGTACCAACGATCCATTCGCGATCGGCAATCGCATCGGCAACACACGGATAAACCTGCACATGCTCGAGCACGTCCTGGGCACCGGCTGCTCGCCACTGCGCCTGTGGGTCGGGAAAGCGCTGCGGGTTCACCACCGCAAGATCGCTCAGCCCCATGGTTTTCAGCGCACGCGCAGCGCCCCCGATATTGCCGGGATGACTGGGTTCGACCAGCACAATGCGAACCCGGGCGAGCAACTCGTTGGGTGATTCAGGCATATTCGTTCCTGCAGTAACGACTGGCGACCGACAACGGCAGCAGCACCTTTGCCGCGCAACAGCAGCGCCTTTGCCGCGCAACAGCAGCGGCACGTGCGCC
>CBDUDJ010000099.1:0-7141 GCA_965365885.1 uncultured Gammaproteobacteria bacterium | reverse complement strand
GGTTGAGACATGGCTTGTAAAGAAGTGTTTCAGCTCGAATATACCTCGTGGCGTATCCATGTACTTGCGGCTTGTGACTCTGGATATGGTCGATTCGTGCATCTCCACTACTTCGGCGATGTCCGCCAGCACCAGAGGCTTCATAGCCTCTTCGCCGTACTCGAGAAAACCGCGCTGATGTTCGACGATCTTCGTCGCCACCTTCAGCAGCGTTTCATTGCGGCTTCGCAGGCTCTTTAAGAACCACTTGGCTTCCTGCAGGTTGTCTTTCAGAAAAGTGTTGTCGGCGGTATTGTCTGCCCGCTTGACCAGGTCTGCATAAACGCTGTTGATGCGCAGGCGTGGCGTAGCCTCGCCATTAAGTTCCACCACCCAGCGGCCGTTTTTCTTCTGCACCATCACGTCCGGTACGATGTACTCAGCTTGCTCCTGGGCAATCGTTGAACCGGGACGCGGATTGAGTGACTGGATGAGTTCGACCACGTTCGCCAGGTCTGGCTCAGTCAGTCGGGTTTTGCGTTTGAGCGTGGTGAAATCATGCGCACCGAGTAGCTCGAGATGACTGGCAACGAGATCCAGTGCCGGCTCACGCCAGGGTGTGTCAGCCGCCATCTGCAAAAGTTGCAGTTGCAGGCATTCGGCGAGGTCGCGCGCCGCCACTCCCGTCGGATCGAACTGCTGGATTCGCTTGAGCACGGCGATGACCTCGTCGAGTTCGACCAGCGGCTCGGCGTCCGCTGTCTCCATGGCGGCTTCGTTGAGACTCGCGGTGATGTCTTGCACAGTGAGGGAGAGCATTCCGTCGGTATCGATGGCATCGATGATCGCCGTTGCAATCAGCCGATCCAGATCCGACATCGGAGCGAGATTCAATTGCCACAGGAGATGATCCTGCAAAGACTCCGTTGTGGGATTGCGCTCTTCGAGATCCCAGTCCGAGTCCTCTGAACTGCTGCCGGAAGGCGCGGTCACGGGCTGATAGATATCATCCCAGCTCGTATCGACAGGCAAATCTTCCGGAATCGGTTCTTCCGTTTGAAAATCGACACTCTCGAGGGCATCGCCCTCCTCTATGGCAGATGCCTCCATCGTGGGCTCATCGCTGGTGGCACTCGGCAGTTCTTCTGCGTCGGTCGCTTCGGCGACTTGATCATCTGCAGGGGCGGCCTCATCTGTGGCGGAATCCTCAGCCGCCGCGTCCTCCTCATCGAGTTCGAGCATCGGGTTGCTGTCGAGGTTTTGCTGGATTTCCTGTTGCAGATCAAGACTCGACAATTGCAGCAGGCGGATCGCCTGCTGCAGCTGAGGCGTCATTGTGAGTGATTGGCCGAGTTTTAGTGATAGTGATTGCTTCATGTTCGTCTACAAGCTGAAGCTTTCGCCCAGATAGACGCTTCTTACCTGTTGGTTAGCAAGTATGGCGCCAGGTTCGCCTTCCGCTATGATGTGTCCCTCATTCACAATGTATGCTCTGTCACAAATATCGAGTGTATCGCGGACATTGTGGTCTGTGATGAGCACGCCGATATTCCTGCTGGTGAGTGCCCGGATTTCCTTCTTGATGTCGTTCACCGATATGGGATCAACACCCGCGAAGGGCTCGTCGAGCAGCATGAAACCCGGTTCGGTTGCCAGCGCGCGTGCGATCTCCAGGCGTCGGCGTTCGCCACCGGACAACGTCTCCCCGAGCGATTTACGCACCCCCTGGAGATGGAATTCGTCGAGCAGCGATTCGAGCATTGCGTTGCGTGCCCGGCGCTTGAGGTCTTTGCGCAGTTCGAGGATGGCGAGCAGATTGTCTTCGGCGGAAAGCTTGCGAAAGACGCTGGCTTCCTGCGGCAGATAGCCGATGCCGGCTCTGGCGCGGGTGTGCATGGGCTCGTCTGTCAGGCGCCTGTCATCGAGAAATATGTCTCCAGCATCCGCCTGAATGAGCCCCACGATCATGTAGAAGCAGGTGGTCTTACCGGCGCCGTTAGGTCCCAGCAGACCGATGATTTCGCCACTCGAAACACGCAGGCTGACACTTTCCACAGCGAGTTTGTTACGGTATTGCTTACGCAGAGAGTGCGCTTCAAGTGTTGCCATGTGCCCGGTTAGTTTTCCCGGGTTGCGGGCTGCAGGGTCATGCGTACCGGACCATCGCCTTCACTCGTCGCGTCGACCTTACCGGCGAGGATGTCGTAGCGGATATAGTCACCGTCGATTGTGCTGCCTTCCTGGTCCAGGTGCGCGTCACCTTTAAGGTCAAGACGCTCTTCCTGTGTGTAGTAAATGATCGTCGCAGCGTTAGCCAGGACCTCGTCTGCATCGGCCTCGATACGCTGGCGGTAGTGCGCGGGTGTGCCGGTGGCGATGATGCGGACGACCTTCTCGTTCTTGTATTCAACAGTCATTTCATCCGCGGTAACGCGCAAAGTGCCCTGATCAACCTGTACGGCGCCACGATAGACGACTCGCTCGGACTGCTGATCGATCTCCGCGTTGTCGGCGCGGATGTGGATCGGTTGCTCAGCATCCTCCGGCAGCGCCATGGCGGCTTGTGTTGCGGTGAGCGCGAGGCCAAAAACCAGCAGGCGACCCAGCCTGCATCGCGTGGCGGTAGGGCCGACAGCACGCCTGCTTAAAGCAGCACGCCTGTTTAAAGCGGCGCGCCTGCTTGAAGCGGTGCGCCTACTTAAACTGTTTCGGTAGCACGATCGTGTGTACCCGCTGATCTGATCTGGAAAACAGATTGAGCAATCCTCGTTGCAAATCACCTTTCATGCCGATCGCCTGCGTGCGGCCGACGTCGGTGTCGATCATAACATCTTGGTCAGTCTCAGCGTATTGACGGTCGGGATAGAGATACATCGAAGGACTGACTAATTTGACCTGCTGGCCATCGTCGTATTTCTGTTCCAGCAGCACGTTCTCGCGCAGGAACACGACTTCCTCATGAGACCCGCTCGGCAGAGCCCGCTGGCGGATGTAGCCGCGGCTTGCGCTGACATTCCAGGGTGGTTTTCCGGGGCTGTGCATTTTAAGGGAGGGTGTGATCAGCCGGGTGATCTGAGCGGCTTCGAAATGCCGAATTTCAGCCGCGACGAGCTGGTACTTCAGCGAGCCATCTTCCTGATACTGAGTAATCGTTGCATCTTCCATGTACAGATCCGGCTCGTCTGTGAGTTCAGGCGGTGGTTCGGCGACTACTTCGGAGCCCGTCTCCGGTTCGAACAACACATACGCGCCGATGATGATGGTCAGCGTTGTGGTGAGCCACCCCAGCCAGCGTTGGCCACGCTCGCCTTCCTGCTGGTTCATACGTCGTACGGCCAGGCAGCCTTGGCCCGCAATACGAGTTCGGCGACTTCCCGCGCGACGCCGGCACCACCACTGGTTCTAGTGACGAAGTGCGCGCGCCGCTGGACCACGGGATGACCGTTGGGCACGCTGATGGCAAGACCGACATCGGCGAACAGATCAAGATCCGCAAGATCGTCGCCGACGTGGCAGATCTCACCCGGCGTGAGCGCCAGTTCGCCGGCAAGCTCAACGAGTGCCGGACGCTTTTCGGCGAGCCCCTGGTGCAGGTGCGTGATGCCAAGTTCCTGCGCCCTGCGTGCAACCATTGGCGAGCTACGACCGGTGAGAATTGCGATTTCGATTCCGTGATCCAGGAGCAGCTTGATTGCCGCGCCATCCTGGACGTTGAAGGCTTTTATCTCGTGACCATCATCGGTGTAGTAGAGCTGGCCGTCGGTCAGGACACCGTCGACATCGAAACTGATCAACTTCAACTCGCGGGCCCGGTTTGTCGCGTCCGCGGGGAAACGCACTCAGACCGCCTGCTGGACCAGCAGAAAGTTATATCCAGTCCAGGCGATCAGCATGACCGCGCCTTCAAATCGTGTCATCACCTTTTGCGACTTCATCGCATAAGCGAAGAAGCCGAGCAACATGGTCATTGCGAGCATCATTCCGAAATCGCGCCACAGGGAGACGCTTTCGATGATAGTCGGACCGAGCAGACCTGGAATGCTGAGCACGGCGAGAATGTTGAGGATGTTGGAGCCAACGACATTGCCGATCGCGATATCCGAATGGCCTTTGATGGCGGAGCCGACGGTTGCGGCAAGCTCCGGCAGGCTGGTACCGATAGCGACGATTGTCAGGCCGATGATCATGTCACTCACGCCAAGCGTGGTGGCAATCGATGTCGCAGCCCAGACCAGCAACTCCGCGCTCACCAGAAGAACCCCAAGGCCCAGCAGCAACCAGCCGAGCGCCTTGCGCTGAGTCATTTTCGGCAGATCTTCGAGTTCCTCTTCGATACTTGCCGATACGTCCTTGCCCACCTTCTTTTCGTTGCGCACCAGCCTGTAGAGAATGAAGCCGAGGCCTGCGAGCAGCAGCAACCCGTCAAGCGCCGTCAGATGCAAGTCGAATAACACCAACAATGCCAACAACGTTGCGCCGAACAACCACGGCAGTTCGGCGCGCAGGACCGTCTGCGAAAAAGGCAGAGGGGCAATCAGCGCGGTGATGCCAAGGACAAGGCCAATGTTGGCCGTGTTGGAGCCGATCGCATTGCCCACTGCGAGCAGCGAGTTACCCTCGAGCGAAGCGGCGAGGGCGACGAGTATTTCCGGTGCGGAGGTGCCAACAGCGACGACCGTCAAGCCGATCAGCATCTTGGACATACCAAGATGGCTCGCCGTGCTGGCAGCACCGGACAGGAATCGGTCAGCACCCCAGACGAGTGTGATGAAACCAACGATCAGCGCCAGTACGGGAACCCAAATATCCAATGTCTTGTCGAATTACTTCAAGTGGCAGAACTTAGGTGGCCAACTGTAGACGCATATGAGCGTCCAGCCAAACGCATTATTCGAAGCGGGGCGGTGTTATAGTTGCGCCCTGCACAGTCAGCAATCGTGTCATGTCCGACGAATTTATCATTGAAATCCGCGATATGAGCTTCTCCCGTGGTGATCGGGTGATTTTCGAGCATCTGCACATGCAGATACCGAAAGGCAAGATCACCGCGATCATGGGGCCCAGTGGCACCGGTAAAACGACGCTGCTCAAAATTATTGGCGGCCAGATAAAACCGGATCAGGGCGAGGTCATCGTCTGTGGCCGCAATGTCTACGAACTCAGCCGCGGCGAGCTGTTCGAATTGCGCGAGGACATGGGAATGTTGTTCCAGTCCTCGGCACTTTTCACCGACCTGTCGGTGTTTGAAAACGTCGCTTTTCCGCTGCGCGAGCATACCAACCTGCCAGAAGATTTGATTCGAGATCTGGTCTTGATCAAGCTCAACTCGGTGGGTTTGCGCGGCGCCCGGGATCTGCAGCCGAGTCAGCTCTCCGGTGGTATGGCGCGGCGGGTTGCTCTGGCGCGCGCGATTGCGCTGGATCCGAGTTTGCTTATGTACGATGAACCCTTCACCGGGCAGGATCCGATCGCGATGGGCGTCGTTCAAAGCCTGATCGAGAAGCTCAACACTGCTTTGAGTGCGACCAGCCTGCTGGTCTCTCACGACATCCACGAAACGGTCAGTATTGCCGATCAGATTTATGTCATAGCCGATGGCTGCGTGATCGGCCAGGGTCCCCCGGGTCATTTGAAAACCCATGATTCTTCGAGAATTCGCCAGTTCATGAACGGTTCCCCCGATGGCCCGGTACCGTTTCATTATCCTGCTGACGCTTTCGCCTACGACCTCCTGGGGGATATGCCTGGGTGATCAGACTTCTTCGAATACTTGGCGGCCGGTTTCTGGAACGCCTCGCAAGCCTCGGTCGGGCGACCCGCATGTGGGCCATGGCGCTGTGGGGCTTGCCGGGACTTGCCGATATTCCATTGCTCGTGCGCCAGATCTACAACGTCGGTGTTCTTTCGCTCGTGATAATCGTTCTGTCAGCGTTCTCCATCGGCGCCGTGATTTCTCTGCAGTTCTACACGCAACTTGCACGCTTCGGTGCCCAGGAGGCAGTTGGCCTCGGGCTGGCACTTGTCCTTCTGCGGGAACTCGGACCTGTGGTGACCGGTCTGCTG
This sequence comes from uncultured Gammaproteobacteria bacterium, assembly GCA_965365885.1. GTDB lineage: Bacteria > Pseudomonadota > Gammaproteobacteria > Pseudomonadales > Azotimanducaceae > SZUA-309. Next base: position 1,099 of record CBDUDJ010000099.1, on the reverse strand, counting down.
TTCGCAGGTCGCGCGGGTTCGGCGATCACCGCGGAGATTGGCCTGATGAAGTCAACGGAGCAACTCTCGAGCATGGAGATGATGGGTGTGGACCCGTTGCGTCGGATCGTTGCACCGCGTCTGTGGGCGGGCATTATCAGCTTGCCGTTGTTGACCGCAATTTTTAACGCGGTGGCAATCTACGGGGGGCTGGTCGTCGCCGTAGAATGGCTGGGTTCGGATCCCGGCGGATTCTGGGCGGGTATGCAGGAAGCCGTTGAGCTGTGGGAAGACGTCGGCAAAGGCATGATAAAGAGCCTTATTTTTGCGGTGGTTGTGACCTGGATTGCGGTGTTCCAGGGCTATGATACGGTGCCAACCGCGGAAGGCATTGGCATTGCGACGACCAAAACAGTCGTCATGTCTTCCGTCATGATATTGGGAATGGATTTTCTTTTAACGCTGAGTATGTATGGAGATTTCAACTAATGCGCATGCAGACCGTGGAGATCAGTGTGGGTGCTTTTGTAGTGGCAGGTGCCTTGGCACTGGCGTTTCTGGCGATCCGGGTGAGCGGGATCAGCGCCTCTGCGGATGCTGATTCTTACAGACTGGCGGCGCGCTTTGACGATGTCGCCGGGCTGCGTGAGCGCGCAAAAGTCAGCATGGCCGGTGTGACGATCGGCCGTGTGGCGCTGATCGAAGTAGATATGGAATACGGCGAAGCCGTTGTTACACTCGAACTGTATGGCACTGCGGGCGTATTGACGGTGGATACGGCAGCGCAAATACTGACTGAGGGCATCCTGGGGGCGCGTTACGTCAACCTGCTGCCGGGCGCGGATGAAGAGAGACTTGGCGATGGCGACTCCATCGAGGAGACTCAGGGAGCGATGGTGTTGGAGAATCTGGTGGGTGATCTGATTACAAGGTTGGGTGCGTGATGATGAACAGGGCAGGCAAACGGGCTGCGGCAATCTTAGCGAGCGTTGTGCTGCTCGGAATCTGGCACGTCGCGCTCGCTGCGGCTGGTAGCGCTGCGGCTGGTAGCGCTGCGGCGGGTATCGAGAAACCTCGGGAACTCGTGCAGCAGACGACCGATCAGGTGCTGGCGCTGATT
>CBDUDJ010000098.1:0-7174 GCA_965365885.1 uncultured Gammaproteobacteria bacterium | reverse complement strand
CCGTTTGCTGAAGCCGATGGCGGCTTCGGCGGCGGGCCGATCGACACCATGGGGATAATGGAGCAACTGGGCAAAGGGCTCGTGCTTGAGCCGTTTTTCGCCAATGTCGTTCTCGGTGGTGGCGTCCTTAAACGAGCCGCTAACGCACAACAGAAAGCTGAGCTTCTGCCAGGTTTCATCGACGGCACTCGACAGCTGACTCTGGCTTACGCCGAGGAACAAGCGCGATTTGATCTGCATGACGTCACCACCACTGCGCGCGCGGATGGCGATGTGTTTGTGTTGAACGGCCACAAATCAATGGTCGCCAACGCCGCCACCGCCAGCCAGCTGATCGTTTCAGCGCGAACGAGCGGCGGACAGGTTGATGAAAAGGGCATTTCTCTGTTTATTGTCGACGCCGATACCGATGGCTTGAGCCTGGAGAACTTCCCCACAGTCGATGGTCTGCGAGCTTCGGAAGTGACGTTTACAGACGTCAAAATCGACGCGAAAAACCTGCTTGGCGAACTCGACGAAGGCTTCACTACACTCAACGCCGTCGCAAACGATGCAATCCTTGCGCTGTGCGCCGAAGCGGTAGGTGCAATGGAAGTGCTGTACAAAGATACCGTCACGTACACCCAGGAGCGTGAGCAGTTCGGTCATCCGTTAGCCGATTTCCAGGTACTGCAGCACCGGATGGTGGAAATGTTTATGGAATGCGAGCAGTGCAAATCCCTGCTTTACCGGGCCACCCTCGAAGCAGCGCAGGGCGACTCAGCAACGGCTCAGCGCAGCATCCACGCCCTGAAACACCTCATCGGCAAGACCGGCATCTTCATCGGCGAAAACGCCGTGCAAACGCACGGCGGCATGGGCATGACCGAAGAGTTGAGAATCGGCCATTACTTCAAACGTCTGCTGATCATCGACGCACAGTTCGGCAACGCGGACTTCCACCTGCAGAAATTCGCAGCCTGATTGATTCTTTGCCGACGATCGGTGTGATTTTCCCTAGAATACACGCCGGGTAAATCTAACTGGGGACTGCTATGCGCAACCGCGTCGCGCTGATTACCGGAGGTGCCCGCGGCATAGGTCGTGGTATCGCAGAGGCGTTCGTCAAAGCTGGCGCACGCGTCGTCGTGGCAGATCTCTCTGCGCGCAAGGAAGGTGACTGGTCATACGATCTTTCAGACTCAGCCGATCTTGAAGAAACCGTGCGTGAGCAGTCTGTATTTGGCGACATCAGTGCAACGTCCGTCGATGTAACAGACGCGGCAAGCTGTGATGCTGCGGTCGCAGCGACAGTGAGTGCCTACGGCGGTCTGGATATTCTGGTGAACAACGCAGGCGTTGTGCAATCCGGGCCGATCGAGGACTTTTCAGAAAGCGCATGGGACAACGTGTTTGCCGTTAACACGAAAGGCATTTTTCTGATGACCAGGGCCGCTCTGCCCGAACTGCGCAAATCCAACTCTGCTGTGATCATCAACACCGCGTCGATTGCCGGCAAGAAGGGCCACCGCAACATGGCCGCGTATTGCGGCTCGAAATTTGCCGCTATCGGTATCACGCAGTCGCTGGCCGCGGAGTTCGCCAGGAGTGGCATTCGGGTCAACGCTCTATGCCCAGGCATTGTGGGTACCGCGATGTGGCTCGAACACCTGCTGCCACTGAATACCAGACAGGAGGCCCGGCAAAACGATGATGCCGGATTTGAGGCAGCGATAGGTCAGACCATTCCGTTGGGCAGACCTCAAACAGCGGCTGACATGGGTGCGGCTGCCATATACCTTGCCACAGCCCCCAACGTGACAGGCGTGAGCTTGAACGTTGCTGGCGGCATTGAGATGAACTGAACGACAATTCCTGAACCTGACACCCTAAAACAAAACAAGAAATAAACTGCATGAAACTTACCCGTGAACCACTTCTAGCCTTTCTGCTGATTGCGGCGGTTATTTTCGCCGCAGATCAGTTCGAGTTCGGCGCTGATGAGGATTTCGTCATTGAAATCACCTCCGCTCAGCAGCAACGCATCATCGATCAATGGCAGGCGCAGATGAATCGGCCGCCGACCGACGAAGAAGCAACTCGCCTGCTTGAACAGTGGCTGCGCGAGGAAGTTTATTACCGCGAAGCGCTGGCAATGGGGCTGGATAATGGCGACGTCATCATTCGCCGGCGGCTGGTGCAAAAACTGACTTTTTTAACCGAAGATCTCTCGGATTCAGGCTCGCTGAGCGAGACGGAACTACGGGCTTACTACAACGACAACACAGCTGACTACACCGATCCGGTCCTGTTGAGCTTCGAACACCGTTATTTCAGCAGCGACCGCAGAGACGATGCCCGGCATGATGCCGAACTTGCCCGTACCGATGCGGCGAACCCGGGCGATCCGTTCATGCTGCAGAAGCGATATGGTGAGCGTTCGATTCGCGAGATAGGCGATCTGTTTGGTCGTGAGTTCGCGCTCGATCTCGACGCGCTGTCAGCCGACACAATCGAGCAATGGCAGGGACCGGTCAAATCTGCTTACGGCTGGCATCTCGTGAAGCTCACGGGCCGTAAGGAGCCGCAACTTAAACCGTTCGAATCTGTCGTTACGAAAATCGAACACGATTTCCAACAGCTCCGTCGCAAAGAACACAACATAGCTCTCTACGAGAAGCTCAAAGCGCGTTACGAAATTGTCTACCCACAGGAGGCAGGCGATTGATGCTACGAACCAGCTTTCTGCGCCACTGCAGATGTCTCAGTTTCGCCATTGCCTGCCTGGTGGGCGGCAACATCGTTGCGGATGAGATAAGGCCCGCTTACCTGGAACTCGAAGAAATAACACAGGGACACTATCGGGCTGTCTGGAAACAACCGATAGTTGCGGATCGGCGCTTGCCGATTGATCCTGTGCTGCCAGATGCGTGCGAGACGACTCGGGAAGACTTACCGGAATACACCAACAACGCACTGATCCAGCGCTGGGAGGTGGCTTGCGATCTTCACAGCGGCTCCGTTCACATCAATGGTCTGACGAGAACGCTGACAGATGTGATGGTCCGCATTTCTTACCTGAACGGCGACAACCGGACGGAACTTCTGCGTTCGGACAAACCCACCCTGAATCTCGCAGAACCCACGCCAACCATCGCAAGTTATCTACAGTTCGGCGTCGAGCATCTGGTATTTAGTATCGACCACGTGCTCTTCGTTATCGGCCTCGTGCTCTTCATTCGTAACCCGCTGATGCTGTTGAAAACAATCACGGCGTTTACCGTTGCTCACAGCATTACGTTAGCGTTGTCGGTGCTGGATCTGGTTCGTATACCACAAGAGCCGGTGGAAGCCGTCATCGCATTGTCAATTCTGTTCCTGGCGCGCGAACTCATCGTTCCCCCGGAGCGACGCTCTGTGATCACACAACTGCGACCCTGGCTGATGGCGTTCGTGTTCGGCCTGTTGCATGGTTTCGGCTTCGCCGGAGCGCTCATGGGCATCGGGCTTCCACAAGAGCATCTCGCCATGTCGCTTTTCCTGTTCAACGTCGGCATCGAAATCGGCCAGCTCTGCATCATCGCGATCATGCTCAGCGGCGCCTGGCTGATCACGAAAACCGGCTTATTCACTTCCAATCGATGGGTACCGGCGTTCACCTATGCGATGGGCGGAATGGCAACCTTCTGGACGCTCGATCGGATCCTGCTGGTATTCTGAGGGTTGTCCCGATGAAAGTTGTGCCTCCCAGCGCCTTGACGTATAACCTCCACCGCAAAACATTCTGGGAAACGGACATGTCTACAGCAAATATCACGCGCAGCTTGTGGCTGCCGGTCGTTCTCGTGCTTGCCGCCTGCGGGCAGACTGCCGAGGTGGCGCCACCAGCCGTTCCCTACGAAGAAGAACTGCGACTCGCGCTGGAGACCGCGCAACCCGGGGATGTAATCACTATCCCCGCGGGCACCCATGCATTCACACGCAGCCTTACGCTGAATACCGATGGTGTCACCATCCGGGGTGCGGGTATGGATAAGTCCGTGCTGTCCTTTTCAGGCCAGATCGCCGGTGCCGAAGGACTACTGGTCAACGCAAGCGATTTCACGATCGAAGACGTGGCCATCGAAGACACAAAAGGCGATGCACTGAAAATCAACGAAGGTAGCAACATTATCATCCGCCGCGTTCGCACGGAGTGGACCCGAGGGCCCAATACTAAAAACGGTGCTTACGGCATCTATCCGGTGCAGACCGAAAACGTACTGGTGGAAGGCTCAGTCGCGATTGCTGCATCCGACGCAGGAATCTACGTCGGGCAATCGAGAAATGTGGTGGTTCGGGACAGCCGGGCAGAGTTCAATGTGGCGGGTATCGAAATAGAAAACACCGTTCACGCAGATGTTTACAACAATGTCGCCACCAACAATACCGGCGGGATTCTCGTGTTCAACATGCCCGACCTGCAACAGGCCGGTCATAGCACGCGAGTGTTTAATAACAAGATTATCGACAACAACACCAGCAACTTTGCACCACCCGGGGGCGCAGTAGCGGGCGTACCGGCAGGCACCGGCGTCCTGATCAACGCCAATGACAAAGTCGAGATATTCGATAACGAAATCTCCGGCAACCAGACAGCCAACGTTCTGATCAGCAGTTATTTCAGCGCCGGTTATACGGCCGACCGCGAAACCGCAGCGAGCTTCGACCCGTATCCCGAAACGATCTTCATATACGGTAATACGTTCATCGGCGGCGGCAATGCACCAGACCGGGCCGAACTCGAGACCGTTCGAACCGCCTTGTACGGCGCCGAGGGAAGCCTGCCGGACATCGTCTGGGATGGTTACGTGAATCCAGCCACGTCCCCCGAAGGCGGCGTAATTTGTGTGGACAACGCCGATGCGATTGTCCTCAACATTGACGGTCCGAACGACAACCAGAACGTTTCCACCGACATGACTGCCCATGAGTGCAGCCATCAGAAGCTCGGCAAGGTGACATTAGCAACCAGATAGTCTCTGCCCACCATAGACGGAACCGAAGTGACATCAGGATGATCCGCAAGCTCTGTTTACTTGCAACATTGTTTTCAGTCTCCTTGGCTCTACTCGGGTGTGACGAGGAAGAGCCTGGCGTGCAGTATTTCGACCCGGCGGCTTACCCCGAGCGCCTGTCGCAGTGGCATCTGGTGAAAATGACAAATGATGCGCTTGTTTTCAGCGAAGAGGCCGTCATCTATGACCTCAACACTCCGCTGTTTTCAGACTATGCCCAGAAGTTGCGGACTGTCTGGTTGCCGCCGGGCCAATCGGCGGAGTACGTCGACTACGAGGCATTCGAATTCCCCGTCGGCACTATTGTCAGCAAAACTTTTTTTTACCCTGAAGGATCGGAATCCGGTTTCGTCAAAACCTCCTACGAGTGGCCCCAGAACGGAAACTCATTACCGGTTCGCGGCCTCAACATTCTCGAAACCCGCCTTCTCGTCAAACAGGCAGACGGCTGGGACGCGTTGCCTTACGTCTGGCGCGGAGATGACGCATATCTGAAGATTGCCGGGGATTACATTCCGCTGAAAGTCGACCACGAAACGGGCGTGGTTGAAGATCTGCCGTACATCGTGCCGACCCGTAACGAATGTGCAGCCTGTCACGCAACCAACCATTCCACGGGGGAACTTCTGCCGATCGGGCTCAAGGCCCGTCACCTGAATCGCGAATTTCGCGGTGCGTCCAACCAGCTGCTGCACTGGCAAGAGTTAGGCATCCTCCGGGGTTTGCCGGAAAATCCCCCTGCCCTCACACGCTGGAATGACGCTGCCGCGACGCTCGAAGACAGAGCGCGAGCCTACCTTGACGTCAACTGCGGTCACTGTCACAACGCGGACGGCGCCGCCGATACATCCGGCCTTTTCCTCGACGCTGTGACTACGTCAATGCGCGAGCTCGGCACCTGCAAACCACCGATTGCAGCTGGTGGCGGGAGTGGTGGTCACAAGTACTCTATCGTGCCCGGCAATCCTGATGAGTCGATTCTGGTCTATCGAATGGCAACCAACGATCCTGCGACCCGCATGCCGGAACTGGGACGTTCTCTCGTTCACCTCCAGGCAACCAACCTGTTGACCGACTGGATAATCAGCCTCCCGGGTGAATGCATCGAAGGCTGAGAGTTCGTCTTATTCGTCTGCAGGCGCGAAGCGATAGACAAACTTCCGGATGAGCAGGAAGTTATTGATGGTCGCCAGTGCGCTACCGATCATCAGCGCAATCAGCGGATACGCCACAAAAGGGCCGGAGATAATCAACGCCGAGTAGGTACCCAGATTGATCCCAGCGCCGATCGACTGTATGACGAAATAGTTGATGAAACGTGAATGCCTGATCGATGCACCGAACGTGAACTCAGCGTTGAGAAAGAAGGTCAGACTGATCGCAACCAGCCAGGCAACGCTGCGACAGACAATCAGCGTTGTCTCATCGCGGCCGAAGTCAAAACCGTATATAAGCAACGACATCGTGCCAATATCGGCTGCGAACCCGCCTGCTCCAACCACCAGAAACCGCGCGAGTTGCTGATGCACGCGACGTTCGAGCTGAGTGGAGGTTTCAGTGCTACTCATCGTCGTCGAACTCCGCAGCACTGGCGGAGCGCCGCGCTTTCTCGGCTTTCCTGGCTCTGCCACGGCCTTTGGTTTCCGCTTTACGGTCTTTTTTTCGCTCTCGTTCTTCGCGCACGGCAACCAGTTCAGGAAAGTGATTCTCCACCAAGGGCCGTAATATTTTCTCAAACACGATGTAGCCCAACAGCAACGCAGCGACTCCGTAACCGCCTGCGAAATTCAGCAGGTAGACGGGCCAGATGAACGCGAGAAACGCGTTGATGAACGACAAAAAGCCAACCCGGAGAGCGAATTCGAAAATCTGCGCCACCGCAAAATCCGCAACGCTTGAACTTTCGAGTATTTCGTCTGCAAACATCCGCACTTCGATAACGATGAACGCAATAATGTATCCCAGACCGTAGAAACCACCACCTCGCAAAGACCAGACCCGCACCAACGCTTCGCGCATCATCGGCCCTATGGACTTCGGCTCGGCATGGAGACGTTTAGCGGTTTCCACATGACGCGTTAAGCGGCCGGGCTTCTTTTCCTTTCCCGCCGCGCCGTCCGGTTTGTTGTTTTTCTTAC
>CBDUDJ010000097.1:0-7227 GCA_965365885.1 uncultured Gammaproteobacteria bacterium | reverse complement strand
GCCATGGCCACAGCCTGGCGGGTGACATCGACGTTGTAGTCATAGCTTGCAGGCGTTTTCTGATCATCCAGCAACGAGCCGTCCATCATCCCCGATGAGAACCCAAGCTGAATGGAACGCTGACAGACCGCTGGTGATGCGCCGTGGTCCTGGTGCATCACGACCGGAATGTGGGGAAATTCTTCAATGGCAGCAAGGATGAGATGACGCAGAAAATTGGGCCCGGCATATTTTCGCGCGCTCGCCGATGCCTGCACGATGACAGGACTTCCCGTCTCGTCGGCACCTTCCATGATCGCCCGCATCTGCTCGAGATTGTTTACATTAAATGCCGGAACGCCATAGTCGTTTTCCGCTGCATGATCCAGCAGCTGCCGCATACTGATGAGCGCCATAATTCACCTCGTTTTATCGAATGCTCGTTTCTTCATAGCACAATTAGGCTGGACGCGGTGGTTTTTCAACGCGCTTACAATTCCCCGCGATTGTCCTTTGCCCGACTCGCAAGCGCCGCGACTGCAGGTAGTGTTTTACCTTCGACGAATTCCAGGAACGCCCCGCCACCCGTCGAGATGTAGGACACCGCGTCACGGATCTGATATTTGTCTATTGCCGCAAGCGTGTCGCCGCCACCGGCAATCGAAAACGCCGGGCTCGCAGCGATTGCTTCGGCCAGCATGCGCGTGCCTTCGCCAAACTGAGAGAACTCGAACACACCTACCGGCCCATTCCACAATATGGTACCCGCAGCGTTAAACAAATCCTTGAACTGACGTGCGCTCGCCGGTCCGATATCAAGAATCATTTCATCGCTCTGCACATCGGTGACAGCCCGAACCACGCCCGATTCGTTTTCAGCAAATGCTTTGGCGACCACTACATCCACCGGCAGGGGAATGGCAACTTTGGCGGCAATCCTGCGCGCCGCGTCGAGCAATTCCGGTTCGTGCAGCGATTTACCGACAGCATGTCCGGCAGCCGCGATGAACGTGTTGGCAATGCCGCCGCCCACGACAATGTGATCGGCAATATCCGCCAGCGTGTCGAGCACTTCGAGTTTGCTGGAAACTTTGGCGCCACCGACGATGGCGCTGAGTGGTCGCGCTGGTTGCGCAAGCGCTTTTTCCAGCGCGGTCAGTTCCGCTGCGAGCAGCGGCCCCGCACAGGCGATCGGCGCATGCAGCGCCACGCCGTGGGTGGAGGCCTGTGCGCGGTGAGCCGTGGCAAACGCATCCATCACGAAGATGTCACACAGCCCCGCCATCTGCCTTGCGAGATCTGTCGAATCTGCCTTCTCGCCTACGAGAAACCGGACGTTTTCGAGCAGCACGATCGCGCCGGGGGCAACCTCCACGCCATCGCTCCAGTCCTCAATCAGCGGCACATCGCAACCGAGCAACTCCGCCAACCGCGCCGCCACCGGTGCCAGCGAAAAGGCTGCATCAAACACTCCCTCTGCAGGACGACCAAGATGGGACATGACCAGCACCGCCGCACCACCAGCAAGTGCTGCCCGTAACGTTGGCAGGGCTGCGTTGATCCGCGCATCGTTGGTCACGCGGCCGGCGTTCGTCGGCACGTTCAGGTCTTCGCGAATCAGCACCCGTTTGCCGGCCAGAGCCAGGTCTGCCATCACCTGGCACTGCAGACTTGCTGCAGGAGCCATCCTCAGATCTCCAGGACCTTTTGAATTGCGGTTCTGACGTTCGCAACGTCCATGCCAAGTTCCGCCATCGCCTCTGCGCCTGGCGCTGACAAACCGAAGCGGGCAATGCCGACCACCGCCCCATCCAGACCCACGAAGCGATACCAGTAATCCGGATGAGCCGCTTCGACCGCGACTCGCGCGCGAACGGCTCGCGGCAAAACCGATTCCTGATAGGCGGCATCCTGGCGCAGAAACTGTTCCGTACACGGCATCGAAACGACCCGGATGCCTCTACCATTCGCCGCTTCTTCCGCGGCGGCCGCGACGGCGAGTTCAACTTCCGAGCCGGTTGCAATCACGATGGCTTCCAGCTCGCCCGATTCCGCCACGAGGACGTAGCCACCGCGTGCGATGAGTTCCATGGTTGCCGCATCCCGTGGTTGCGTCACAGTCTTCTGGCGCGTGAATATCAAGGCACTTGGCTGCGATCTTTCGGCGATCGCACTTTCCCAAGCGACCGCACTTTCTACCGTGTCACAAGGTCGCCAGGTTGAAAGGCCCGGTGTCGTGCGCAGGTTTGTCAGCTGCTCGATAGGCTGATGAGTTGGTCCGTCTTCCCCAAGCGCTACCGAATCATGGGTGTAGACGAATATGTTCGGCAATTTCATGAGCGCTGCCAACCGTACGGCATTGCGGGCATATTCCATGAATACCAGGAAGGTGCCGGAAAACGGTCTGAATCCACCGTGCAGCGCGATGCCGTTGGTGATCGCCGACATGCCGAACTCGCGCACGCCGTAGCTGAGGTAGCTCTGCTCATCTGCACCATCCCATCTGGTGCCATTGGAACCCGTCAGATCTGCAGATCCACCGAATAGTTCCGGCAACGCCGAGGCAATAGCGCCAAGACAGCGTTGCGAGGATTTACGCGTTTCCAGAGGCGCGAGTGCCTCCTGCGCTTCGCGCGCAACTCTACGCAGCTCACTGTGCCAGTTCTCCGGCAGTTCGCCGGCGCCGCGCCTGCGAAGCTCTTCTGCAAGCTCCGGGTAGCTTTCCCGATAGGCAGTGAACAGCGTCTGCCACTGTGTCTGCAGCGACTCGCCGCGCTCACTGCAGTCCCAGGACTCATAGACGTGTTGAGGGATTTCGAAGGGCGCGTGGCCCCAGTTCAGTATTCTTCGCGTCTCGGCAATTTCGGCATCACCCAACGCGGCACCGTGGGCACTTGCGGTACCTTGTTTGTTCGGCGCGCCGAAGCCGATGATCGTCTGGCAACAGATGAGTGTCGGCTTAACATCCTGCTCGAGGGCCGTTGCAAGTGCTGTGCTTACGGAATCGGCATCGTGGCCGTCCACATCACGGATGACGCGCCAACCATAAGCTTCGAAGCGAGCGGCGACGTCCTCGGTGAACCAGGCGTCAACTTCACCATCAATAGAAATGCCGTTGTCGTCGTACAGACAAACAAGTTTGCCCAGGCCGAGCGTGCCGGCCAGCGATGCAGCCTCATGGGATATTCCTTCCATGAGACAGCCGTCGCCGACGACGACCCAGGTCCGGTGATCGACAACCGGAAAACCTTCCCGGTTGAACGTCGCCGCAAGACGCTGTTCCGCCAGGGCAAGTCCTACGGCATTGGCAAGGCCTTGACCGAGCGGACCGGTCGTCGTCTCGATGCCGGGACATTCGCCATACTCCGGGTGGCCGGCGGTCTTGGAATGCAACTGGCGAAAATTGCGCAGATCCTCGATGGACAGGTCATAGCCGGCAAGATGCAAGAGGCTGTAGAGCAGCATGGAGGCATGACCGTTGGACAGGACAAAACGGTCACGATCCGGCCACTGTGGATCTTTCGGATTGTGCCGCAACACATCGTGCCAGAGCACTTCGGCAACATCGGCCAGGCCCATCGGCGCACCCGGGTGTCCGGAATTGGCCGCTTGTACGGCATCCATGGCAAGCGCCCGTATGGCGTTCGCCCGTTCTGTTCTTACTGACATGTCACCCCCGAAGAAAAAAATGCCGCGTGCATTTAAGGGATTCGGTCCTCATATCCAGCCACGGCGGGCGCTATTGTCCTCGGTAAAAAATTCGAGCGCAATGCTGCGGCGACACTCACATCTGGCGGAAACAATCTTGCGAAACGGCTCTGACAGTTAGGGTACAATGCCCGGTTTTACGCTTGGGAAGCCGAGCCGGAATCAACGGGAAAGTCACGAAACAAATGACAGATTATCAAGTGTTTACGTCTGAGTCGGTCTCGGAAGGCCATCCAGATAAAGTCGCTGATCAGATCTCCGATGCAGTGCTCGACGCCATGCTGGAACAGGATCCCGAGTCCCGCGTCGCCTGCGAAACGCTGATCAAAACCGGCATGGTCGTCGTCGCCGGTGAAGTTCGTTCTGACGCAATCGTCGACATTGACCGCGTCGTTCGCGATGTGGTGCAGGAGATCGGCTATGACAACGCCGAAGTAGGTTTTGATGCTGCAGAATGCGCCGTTATCATCGCGCTGGGTCGACAATCCAGCGACATCGCGATGGGAGTCGATGAGACCGGCGATCGCGAACAGGGTGCTGGGGATCAGGGCCTCATGTTCGGCTATGCCACAAACGAAACCGACGTTCTGATGCCCGCGCCCATCACCTACGCACACCGCCTGGTGCAGAAGCAGGCACAGGCGCGTCGTGAGTCGGTAAAGTTCCTGCGCCCTGACGCCAAGAGTCAGTTGTCGTTTCACTACGACGAAGCCGGCAAGCCTGTCGGCATCGACACGGTCGTGCTGTCCACCCAGCACGATCCCGATGTCACCCGGGAGGAACTGCACGAAGCGGTGATGGAAGAAATCATCAAGCCCGTGCTACCCGGCAACTGGCTTTCCGCTAAGACCAAGATTCATATCAACCCGACTGGTCAGTTTATCATCGGTGGTCCCGTCGGCGATTGCGGTTTGACCGGCCGCAAGATCATTGTCGACACTTACGGCGGCATGGCACGCCATGGCGGCGGTGCTTTCAGCGGCAAAGACCCATCAAAAGTCGATCGGTCTGCTGCCTACGCTGGGCGCTACGTCGCCAAGAACCTCGTCGCAGCTGGTCTCGCTGAACGCGTCGAGATTCAGATCAGCTATGCCATCGGCGTCGCCGAGCCAACGTCCATCAGCATCGATACCTTCGGGACCGGTCAGCTGCCCGAAAGTAGGCTCATTCAACTTGTACGTGAACATTTTGATTTGCGTCCGCGTGGCCTGATCGACATGCTTGATCTGAAGCGCCCCATTTACCAGCGCACGGCTGCGTACGGTCACTTCGGTCGAACCGAGGAAGGATTTTCCTGGGAGCGAACAGACAAAGCTGAGGCACTCGCCGCCGCACTTTAACGGACAAGCCGTGTTGCAACCACAAATGCCGACTAGCGGAAAAAAACGCGCGCGGGGCGCTTTTTTCAACAGGCTGCCAGCTGATGAGTGACAAGGTAACCCCCGATTTCCGTCTGAGCTGCGAGTTTTTTGCACCCAGAACCGAACAGGGCATGCAGACCCTGGAACGGGTGGTCAAGCGACTCGAAGAATTGAGCCCGGATTTCTATTCCTGCACCTACGGCGCCGGTGGCTCCACCCGTGACGGCACCCATGAGACGATCAGCCGCCTCATGGCCCTGGGACTGCAGGCCGCGCCGCATCTGTCCATTGGCGGTGACAGCAAAGAGGTCGTGTGCAAGCTGCTCGACGACTATCGCACGATGGGCGTGCGGCGAATCGTCGCACTTCGCGGGGATCTGCCATCCGGGATCGGGACTTCCAGATTCGGCCACAACGCGGAATCACTCGTCGCCTGGATCCGTGAACACTCCGCGGAGCATTTTGCCCTGGAGGTAGCCGCCTACCCCGAAACGCACCCTGATGCGCGAAGCCCTGCAGATGATGTCGCGTTTTTCCAGCGCAAAATAGACGCAGGCGCAAGCTCGGCTATCACGCAGTATTTCTACAATCCACACGCTTACTACGATTTCGCCGAGCGCTGCGCAAAGGCTCGAATTTCAATTCCAATCCATGTCGGGATCATGCCCATCACCAACTTCGATGGAATCGTCCGCTTTTCAAAAAACTGCGGTGCCGATATTCCCCGCTGGCTCTTCAAGAGGCTCGAATCATTGCAGGATGACGACAAGGGATTGCGTCAGTTCGGCGTGGACGTCGTGACGAGGCTTTGCGAAGAACTCATTTCGTTCAGCATCCCGGGCCTGCACTTCTACACGCTCAATCGCTGGGGAGCAACGCTCGCAATCTGCAAGAATCTGGGTCTCGATCAAAGAGGTCCATGAAACATCGACTGTACCTGCAGGAGGTACTCGGGGACGGTCAGACGCTGAACCTGCAGGTGGACGAAAGCCACTATCTGTTGCGCGTCCTGCGTCTCAAGACAGGCGCTGAACTCGCCTGCTTCAACGGCCAGGGCGCCGAGTGGCGCGCGTCCATCTCGGCAATCATCGGCAAGCATTGCGAAATTAGCGTGCACGAACAACTCCGTGAACTACGACCATCGGTTGCACTTCATCTGGCCCAGGCCTGGCTCAAGGGCAGTGCCATGGACACTGTGGTGCAGAAGGCGACCGAACTTGGTATCTCAGGTTTATGGCCGCTCAGCGCCAATCGCAGCAACGCTCAACTCTCCCCAAGCCGCCTGGAAAACAAACTTCAACACTGGCGCAAGATCAGTCGTAGTGCCTGCGAACAAAGTGGCCGCCTTTACCTGCCCGAGGTGCATGGACCTATGTCGTTGCAGGCGTTGCTCAGCGACCCACCGGCCGCAACATGCCTCTTTCTCGATCCGGGAGAAGACCCGTTGCGCGTCGCACCGGAGCCACAGCCTCTGACGATATGCATCGGTCCGGAAGGTGGCTGGACGCAAGAAGAGCGCACTATTGCAGCTGATCTGGGAGCGCGGATGTGTGGAATCGGCGAACTGACGCTGCGTGCAGAAACCGCACCCATCGCCGTGCTCGCGGCGATCAGACATTCATGGGGATGGCGCAACTAGCCTCGAGGCCAAGGCTGGCCGAAGGCGCAGGCTGCGCACGAGCGCCCTGCGGACGAGCGCCCTGCGCACGAGCGCGGCTCAGCGCATCAGATCGGCGACTTTCTCCTCGATGAATTCGAGATTGGGGATGATGGCCGCTTCCGTACCCACTTTGACGCAAACCGATTCAGCAGGGCCGAGTTTGCCCGACTCGTTGCTGATGTCATCAGTCGTCAGTTGCAGCATTCGCGGCAACCCTTCTGCCGCAATCGCGTAAAATGCAATCCCGTCCGCGGAGCGCGCACGATTCATTACAATCATGCAGCGTCCGGCTCTGCGACGAGCGCCTTCGATACGGTTGAGACATTCAAACCTGACAACCGGAATTGATTCACCACGCCAATTCAGCAGACCAATACACCATTCGGGCCCATCGGCCATCGCTTTGACGCGGCGCCACGGAAGAATTTCCGCAATGGAAATATTCGGCAACAACAACTGCGCATCGTTCAGAGGAATTACTACGCAGGATAGTTCTGTTAAATCTTGTGCCACAGCCAC
>CBDUDJ010000096.1:0-7233 GCA_965365885.1 uncultured Gammaproteobacteria bacterium | reverse complement strand
GACCACCGAGATCTACACTCTTTCCCTACACGACGCTCTTCCGATCTTTCGCGCCAGTGCTGCTCGATGGCATCACCGGCAGCGGTAAAACCGAGGTCTATCTGCGGTTCATCGAAGCAGTGCTCGCCAGCGGCAGGCAGGTGCTGGTGCTCGTGCCAGAGATCGCGCTTACGCCACAGACCCTGCAACGCTTCGAGAAACGCTTCGGTGCCGCCAGCACCGTACATTCCAATCTCAGCAACGCCGCCCGGTTGCAGACGTGGCTGCGTTGTCGCAACGGCGAGATCAAGATTCTAATCGGCACACGCTCGGCGGTGCTCACACCTTTTGCCAATCTGGGACTCATCGTCGTCGACGAGGAACACGATTCTTCGTTCAAGCAGTCAGACGGATTGCGCTACTCCGCACGTGATGTGGCTGTGAAGCGGGCGCAGCAACTCGACATTCCGCTTTTACTGGGCAGCGCAACACCTTCGTTCGAGTCTCTCCACAACGCCCGCACTGGCCGCTACACCTCACTGCACCTCAGCAAACGTGCCGGTGGTGCAACTCCACCAACCTTCCATCTCATCGACATTCGCGGCCGGCGCCTGGACGACGGGATCTGTGCAGACCTCACGCGGATCATGCAACGCCATCTCCAGGCCGCTGGCCAGGTGCTGGTGTTTTTGAACCGGCGTGGCTTTGCGCCGACGTGGCTGTGTTCGCGCTGCGGTTGGCAGGCCGACTGCAGCCATTGCGATCGTCATCTCACCATGCACCGACAACCGGCAGCACTGATCTGTCATCACTGCGGTCGGCGTCAGGCACTGATGGACAGATGTCCGAGCTGTGATCACGAGGGCCTGACGGCCGTCGGGGTCGGCACTCAGCGCACCGAAGAGGGCCTCGCCCGGCAATTCCCAGGGTTGCCAATACTCAGGATCGATCGCGACTCGACTCGCAGCCAACGCCGGATGGAAGAGCACTTCGCGACAATCCGAACCGGTGAACCGGCAATTCTGATCGGTACGCAGATGCTCGCCAAAGGCCATCATTTTCCCGATGTCACCCTGGTTGCGGTGCTCAACGCAGACGGTGGCTTCATGAGTCCGGATTTCCGGGCACCCGAACGCACGGCGCAACTCATCGTGCAGGTCGCCGGTCGCGCCGGCCGTGCGCAGCGGCCGGGGGAGGTCTACATTCAGACCTACCAGCCGGAAAACCCTCTGCTGACGGCGTTACTCGAACATGGCTACGCGGGATTTGCCGAACGGGACCTCAAAATTCGCGCCGGTGCTGAACTGCCGCCCTATCGGCCAATCGCGCTCATCCGTGCCGAAGCCACTGCGGCAAGCGCCGCCCAGCAATGGCTTGCACAGGTCAAAGCCCGCCTCGGTGAACCGCTGGAACTGTTCGGTCCTGCACCAGCAATCATTGCCCGCGTGGCAGATCGCTGGCGTTTTCAGTTACTGGTGGTCGCCGAAAACCGCAGACTCCTGCATCGCGGGCTGAAGGTACTGATGCAACTCGGCGACGCCCCGCGCGGTGTCCGCTGGTCCGTCGACATCGATCCCTACGATACGTTCTGACGAGAAACCGCTGAATGCCTGTTGCCAGGTTGCACCTTAATAGTCTTTTGCTGAGGCCGACGGTTGCCTATCATTGCCGGCCATGGCCAGGGACTATGCAAAGCAACAGAATTCCAAGAGAGCGAATTCGCAGAATCGCCGAAAAAAGCGTCCGCGACGGCGGGCGAGCAATAAGGTCAACGCCGGCTTTAACGCACCGAGTTTCTCAGCCGGCGTAATATTCGGCGCAGCGCTCGTCCTGGTCGCCTCTTACGCACCGGAAATTTTCGACGAATCGGTAACGACTATCCGCGGACTGCAGGCTGAAACCGTCGGCGATGTCACATTCGAATTCGACCAGTTACTCAAAAACGATGTTGTTCTGACGGATCCCGACGCCTATCCGGCGCAATTTGCACAGGACGGTGATAACGCAACGTCGCCGCGAGAATTTCTCCTGCAGGCAGCCGCTTTTCGCAGCACTGAAGACGCTGAACGACTGCGGGCAAACCTATTGATGCTCAATCTCCCAGCCGAAACGGACCGCGTGGATATCGCCTCCGGTATCTGGTATCGGGTGACTGTTGGTCCATACGATTCCCAGGTCAAAGCGGAGCGAGCCATGACCCGCTTGCGCGAAAACAACCTCTCCGCCCTCCTCGTCAAACGCGACTGAACGCCGGATCAGGCGGACCGTTGAAAAGCTCAGGGTTCGGCCCCACTATGATCGATTGACCCTCACCGAACATGCCCCCGGGAGTATGCATTGATGGAACAATTTCACGGCACCACGATCGTCAGCGTGCGCAGCAGCGATCAGGTGGCCCTCGGCGGGGATGGCCAGGTATCTCTTGGTCAGACGATCATGAAGGGCAACGCCCGCAAAGTCCGCCGGTTGCACGACGATAAAGTACTGGCAGGATTTGCCGGGGGTACCGCGGATGCCTTCACGCTGTTCGAACGATTCGAAGGCGCGCTGGAAAAGTTTCACGGCAACCTGACGCGCGCGGCCGTAGAACTTGCTAAAGACTGGCGTTCGGATCGTGCGCTCCGGCGACTGGAAGCCATGTTGTTGGTGGCGGACACAACAGCCTCACTGCTGATCAGCGGTACGGGTGATGTGATCGAACCCGAGACCGGAGTCCTCGCCATCGGCTCCGGTGGTCCCTACGCCCAGGCTGCAGCCAGAGCGCTTGCCGAGAATACCGAACTCAGTGCACGTGACGTCGTCGACAAGGCACTGGCGATTGCAGCCGACATCTGTGTGTATACAAACGAGCAAAGAACCATCGAGGTACTTGATCTCCAATGACATTAATGATCCCACGAGAAATCGTTCATGAACTCGACCGCCACATCATCGGTCAGGATGCAGCTAAACGCGCTGTCGCGGTTGCTCTGCGCAACCGCTGGCGGCGCATGCAGTTGAGCGAAGAAATGCGTGAAGAGATCACGCCGAAAAACATACTCATGATCGGACCCACCGGAGTTGGTAAAACCGAAATCGCCAGGCGTCTGGCCAAACTGGCTAACGCTCCGTTCATCAAGGTCGAGGCCACCAAGTTCACCGAGGTGGGCTACGTCGGTCGTGACGTCGAATCGATCGTCCGTGACCTCGCTGATGTTGCGATTAAAAATCTCCGGGAAGATGAGATCGCTCAGGTCCAACATCGCGCTGATGATCTGGCCGAGGAAAAAATACTCGATGCGTTGCTGCCAGAGCCTCGACAAGTCGGATTCAATGCAGACTCCGAGGACGATGCCCGGACAAAAACTGATTCCAGCACCAGACAGATGTTCCGCAAGAAGCTGCGTGAAGGTGAACTCGATGACAAGGAGATCGACATAGAGTTGAGTTCGACCGCAATCGGCGTGGAGATCATGGCACCGCCGGGCATGGAAGAGATGACGAGTCAGTTGCAGAACATGTTCAGCAACATGGGAGGCGGAAAAAGGCGCAGTGCCCGCCTGACGATAAAAGAAGCGTTGAAGAAAGTCCGCGAAGAAGAGGCTGCCAAGCTCATCAACGAAGACGAAATCAAAACCCGAGCGATCGAGTCGGTTGAGCAGACCGGCATCGTCTTTCTCGACGAACTCGACAAGGTTGCTAAACGCGGTGAAGGCACGGGAGTAGACGTATCCCGAGAAGGGGTGCAACGCGACCTCCTGCCGTTGATCGAAGGCTGCACGGTGTCCACCAAATACGGCATGGTGAAAACAGACCACATTTTGTTCATCGCCTCCGGCGCCTTTCATCTGGCGAAGCCTTCGGATCTCATCCCGGAACTACAGGGCCGGTTGCCGATCAGAGTGGAGCTGGCGGCATTGAGCGCGGAGGATTTCAAGCGGATTCTGACTGAACCGAACGCATCGCTCACAGAGCAGTACCAGGCGCTACTGGCCACCGAAGACACAGCGGTCTCATTTACCGAAGATGGGCTTGAGCGGATTGCACAGCTGGCCTGGCAGGTCAACGAAGGCACCGAGAACATCGGCGCGCGACGGTTGCACACGGTGATGGAACGCTTGCTGGAGCACCTGTCATTCCGGGCAGGAGACGAAAGCGGACAGAGCGTCATCATCGATCAGGAATACGTCGATGGGCAACTGGCGGACCTGGTTAAAGACCAGGACCTTTCCCGTTACATCCTGTAACGGCACGGCCACACGGTAACTTAAAGTATGCGGCCCGACAAAATCGTCTATCACAAGCGCTCCAAAGCACTCGAGCTCACGTTCGACTCGCGGTCGGTAACAATCCCCGCCGAGCTTCTCAGGGTCTATTCACCGTCCGCCGAGGTGCGCGGACACAGCGAAAAAGAGCGCAAGGTGCAAACGGGCAAAAAACATGTCGCTATCAAAGCGGTCGAACCCATCGGCAACTACGCAATCCGCATCGTGTTCGATGACGGTCACGACACTGGACTGTACGCCTGGGATTTTTTGAACGACCTGGCAGAGAACCAGGAACGCTACTGGCACGACTATAGTGTTGAACTCAAAGCCGCCAACGCATCACGCCTGCCGGCCATTCCCGTTGGCCACTGGACGCCAAAAAGCGGCGCTTGAGAGCGGCGGATACTCACCGCGCGGATTAGCCTTGTGACACTGACGGCAAGGCGTAAACTGATCTGTCCCACTTTTCACCCGCTAGCCAGGCAGTAGGCATGAGTCCGGTTGATTTCGGTTACCGCAAAGTAAGTTCGACGGAAAAGACACAGCTTGTCGACGATGTGTTTGCCAGCGTCGCTGAGCGCTATGACCTGATGAACGATTTGATGTCACTCGGCGCCCACCGGCTGTTCAAACGTATGACCATCGAGATGTCCAGTGTGCGCGAAGGCCATCGGGTGCTCGATCTCGCTGGTGGTACCGGCGATTTGGCAGCGCTTTTTGCGCCGATCGTCGGACCGGGCGGCACGGTCGTGCTCTCCGATATCAATTCCGCAATGCTGGCAGTCGGCCGTGACCGCTTGCTGAACAAGGGCCTTGCCCAGATTCAGGTCTGCCAGGCTGACGGCGAGCAGTTGCCGTTTCCAGACGCGGCATTCGATTGCATCAGCATCGGTTTCGGACTGAGAAATTTCACAGACAAAGCAGCCGCACTGCGTGAGCTCAACCGGCTGCTCAAACCCACCGGCGTGCTGCTGATTCTCGAGTTTTCCCGGCCGGAAAACCCGCTGATCGATGCAGGCTACCGCGCCTTTCAGGCGTTATGGCCATCGCTGGGCAAGCTGTTGGTTAATGATTCGGCCAGCTACCAGTACCTCATTGAATCGATTCGTGTGCATCCGGGACAGAAAGCGTTGAAGCTGATGCTGCAGGATGCCGGCTTTATCGATGTGGAGTATCACAATCTCATCTCTGGCGTAGCTGCGATTCACCGAGGCACGAAACCGTGAGTGGGCTGGATGATTTGCTGGTGGGTCTGCTGAGCAATTTAGGCAACGCAGGACTTGCCCTGGATCCGCTCGCAAAGGCCAGACTCGACACCCTTGACGGAACGCGCGTGCGGTTCGAAATTGTTTTGCCAGCGGGAGAGCCCGCGGCTGAAAAAAATCTGACCCTGCACATCGCCGAAGGCCGACTCGAATTCACGCCAGCTGACAACGCACAGCCCGACAGCCAACCCCATGCCATCGTTCGTGGCTCGATACCGAGCGTGCTGGCGTGGTTGACCGGCACCGGTGCTGTCAGCGACACCCTCACCTTCGAAGGCGACGAGGCGATCCTCGCGGAACTCGCCGGTATCCTCACCAACTACGAACCGGATCTGGCCGATCCGTTGACCAGCCTCCTGGGTAACGACGCCGCAGAGAATCTGATCGGTGCGGCGGAAATGGCGTTCGCTGCATTTCGATCCGTTGTAGAAAGCGCGAGCAGCGCTGCCCAGCGCAGCGCCGGACGAAGTTTTGTCAGCGCCCCTAAACTCGACACATTACTGACTGGACTCGACGCGCTGCAGTTGCGTACCGATCGCCTGGCAGCAAAAGTACGCGCCGCGGAGGCCAGTCGTGGCGCAGCGCGCGCAAGCGAACCGGCGGAGAATTCCCGGTGACATCATTGCGGCGCGTTGCCCGCATCCTGTGGACCGTCAGCCGTTATCGTCTGGATACACTTTTCGAACCATTCATACCCACGAAGTTTCGCTGGCTGTTGCACCTGTCGCCACTGCGGCTGCTACCCAAGGGCGGCCTTGCCGAAGGAATGCGCCTGCGACTGGCACTGCAGGACCTTGGGCCGGTCTTTGTCAAATTCGGTCAGATGCTCTCTACCAGACGCGACCTCATCCCACTGGAGATCGCCGACGAACTCGCGGGATTGCAGGATGCCGTGCCGCCATTTCCCAGCGAGCAGGCCCGGGCGATAGTCGAAGAAGAGCTCGGCAGATCGCTGGACTCGGCATTCGCGAGCTTCAGCGACGAGCCAATGGCCTCGGCGTCCGTTGCACAGGTGCACGCGGCCAACCTGCCCGACGGTACAGACGTCGTCGTCAAGATCGTCCGGCCGGACATTGCCACCGTAATTGAAGAGGACATCGCTGTCCTCACTATGCTCACAAGCTGGCTCGAAGAGCATGTCTCCGAGACGCGGCGTCTCCATCTGAGTGAAGTCGTCGCCGACTATGAACGGACCATCCTCGACGAACTCGACATGCGCAAAGAAGCTGCGAACACCGAGCAGCTACGGCAGAACTTCGCTGGATCACCATTGCTCTACGTGCCCAGGGTTTATCAGGATTTCTGCAGCGGCAACGTGTTGTGTCTCGAGCGCATCTACGGCGTGCCTATCAGCAACATCGAAGAACTGCACCGCCGGGGCACCAACATGCGCGTCCTGGCCGAGCGCGGAGTGGAGACCTTCTTCACGCAGGTTTTCATCGACAACTTTTTCCACGCAGACATGCATCCCGGCAATGTGTTCGTTAACGCCGATGATCCGGAAAATCCGTATTACATCGCCGTGGACTGCGCGATCATCGGCACGCTCAACCGCCAGGATCAGGACTATCTGGCGCGCAATCTCCTGGCTTTTTTCAATCGCGATTATGCCCAGGTGTCACGCCTGCATCTGGAATCCGGTTGGATCCCACAAGAGACAGACCCACAGGCATTCGAGCAGGTCATCAAGGAAGTCTGCGAACCCATATTCGCCAAACCCCTCAACGAGATTTCCTTTGGCC
>CBDUDJ010000095.1:0-7235 GCA_965365885.1 uncultured Gammaproteobacteria bacterium | reverse complement strand
TCGCTAAAGACTGGCGTAAGTTTGAAGCCGAAGCCCGACAGTTGAAAAAGGTATTCAGTTGAGCGGACCCGGCTGAAACGGATGCCCGAGAAAATACCTGCCCACAAGACCATAGTGAGACGTTCGCGCCTGCACGTGCTGCGTGATCACATGCATATCCTGATATCTTCGCTGCAGCGGGTTGTCCTGATAGATGGCTGAAGAGCCGGCCACGGTGTATGCAAGATTCACGACCGCTGCCGACTCCCGGATCACGTGTGTGCCGGTCATTCGTAACGCGATCCGTTGCGCATCTGTTATTTTCGAGCCAATTTCTGAGTAGACGCTGGCAACCGTCTGGTGCAGATAAGCACGCGCTGCGTGCCAGCGCATTTCCGCCTCGCCGATGATCTTCTGCATGTCCGGATCATCGCTCACCGTCTGCTTCGCATAGCCCGGCACCTTTCCTTGAGCAAGATCGATTGTTGCATCGAGGCTCGCGCGAGCGACCCCTACTGCGACCGCAGCGAAGCTCACGGCGAATATGAGCCCGGTGGGGATTTTGTAGAGCACCCCGTCATCGATCGGTGCTTTCCTGAAGTCGGTCACCCACTCATCCGGCACACTAAGTCCAGCGACCGAAAATTCGAAGCTACCCGTTCCGCGAAGACCGGCGACCTGCCAATTGTCATGAAACTGAGCCTGCTCTTTCGGAAAATACACGCCGAGCCAGGAGCCGTCTGAGGCACGGCGCACCGCGCCATGCATCCAGGTTGCGTGCTGACAGCCACTGGAGAATCCCCAATTGCCTGTCACCTTCAATCCATCAGAGGTCTGCTCTGCTTCACAACCCCTGGGAGGACCATTGGCGATCGCCGCTTGAGGATCCAGCCAGAGTGCTCGCGTGGACTCTGCAGGCAACCACAAGCTTGTGGTCGCAATCACTGCACCCTGTGAGATACACCAGGCAACACTCGCATCCGCTTGCGCAAAAATACTGAGCGCGTCTATGAAGTCTGGCAGTTCGACGCCTAATCCACCAAATTCACGAGGTATCAGTTGCCGCAAGGCACCGGCTGCTTTGAGTGAATTCACGAGATCCTCAGGCAGTCGACGCAGACGATCAATTTCATCCGCCGCTGCGGAAATTTCAGACGCCAGATCCTCCGCGATGGCAACCGCCGGTTGCGCGTCGCCGGATCTCTTATTGAATTCCCGGTTCATGGCAGTTGTCTGTATTCCTGCTGCGAGCTTCGCACTGAGCCTAATGATTCGCTATTTCCGTCGCAACCTCCAGACTCGCTGGTAAACTCTGTCGCGTGAACTGGCAAATTTTTCTCCGGCCGCTACAACTCCCGGGCATCGTGCTGCTTCTGGCATTTACGTTGCTGGGGCGGCTCATGGTCTTTTTTCTTGATCTGACCGATGAGGAAATAATTGCCAAAATCGTGGTGGGTGGCCTCGGGACACTGGTCTGGTATGCGATCCTGGGCTTTCTCGTGAGTTTCGGCCTCAAACAGCTGAACCATCTAGCCAGGGGCTTGTCTGCGGAACGGATCGATCAGGAAACCGACCTCAATCCATTTCAAAATCCCCTTGCATTCAAAGGCACCGTAGCGCTGCTCATTCCTCTGGCTTCCTGGGTAGCGTTCGGCCGCGACGCGACAGCCATCGAACTTTTTATTCCGGCTGCACTGTTTGCGTTTGTCTACTTAAGCGTTGCTCTCGAAGAATCCTTCTTCGCAGGCCTTCACCCAAGCCGAATTATGAAAGTACTGACCGGCTTGGGTATCTGGAATCTGGCCGTGATGCTCTTTTTGTCAGTGACCGCCGGTTACATGTTTTACGTAATAATCTGGCAGCACAATATCCTGCTGTTCTTCTTGAGCGCATATGCATTCGTAGTAGGCAACATGCTCACCGGCCTGGTGCTTTTCGCGCGGCGTAATCAACTGATTCTGCACACTGAAAAAAGCCCCGAACAGGAACGTGCACAGGAAATCATTGCTGAGGCGGAGTCCATGGATCGCCTGTTCGAGGTTCTGCACCGGTTGTGCGACAGCGGCAACCTGCGCAAAGCCTACAAACAACTCGAAGAATACATCGCCGAAGCAAGCCACGATATCGACCCGCAGGTACACCGGCGACTGCTGAATTTTCAGGATAAACGTCTGACGCTCGAGCATTCGGTGCACTACCTCGAACGTCTCGTGCAATGCGGTGAGCCCAAAAAAGCCTGGGCGATCCTGCTGGAATCGCTGTCGATCGATAACAGGTTTCGACCTCTTTCAGATCAGACGTTGCTCGACCTGACACACGCCGCGGAGAAAGATGACGCCAGAGAAGTGAGCCTCGTGCTCGCCGATTTCGCCACAGTCTATCCCGAAAGTCAGCTCGTTCCCCACGCCCTCTTCCGGCGCGCCAGGGTTGTGCTGGAACTCCTGCGGGACACCACTCTTGGCACTGAACTACTGCGTGAAATCACGAACCAACATCCGGAGTTTGCCGCAACCCCAGATTATCAGGACTACACAAAGCGGTTGAATCCCGGTTGAGACACTGTGCTATCCTCGCGCGCTTTGTGTCCGCGAGAGGAATTCATGGCCGCACCTTTCTGGTTCGACCGCGCACTGACAACCCCTTCTGAATCGGCCGAAGTCGACGTTGACGGCGCTGCCATTCACTTTGAAACCTGGGGAGAAACTGGCAATCCCGGCATAGCACTCATCCATGGCAGCAATGCTCACCTGGAGTGGTGGCGCTTCGTCGCCCCATACCTTGCGGATCAATTTCGAGTAGTGGCGCTGGATTCCTCCGGTAATGGCGACAGCGGCTGGCGCAAGCACTACACCGGTGAAATCCTGGCGCGAGAGGTTCAGACCATCTGCGAAGAGGCAGAGCTCGGCGAGAATCCGATCATCGCCGGTCACAGTTTTGGCGGCTTCACAGCCCTGGAGACTGCTCACTACTACGGCGCCAACCTCGCAGGTGTCATCTTCCTGGATTTCACTATCGCTCCTACCGAGCAATATCTTGAATGGGGCATGCGCTCGGAACGTGAAGGGGTCAAGCCAAAGCGTCAGACCCGGGTGTATGCAGACAAAGACGAAGCCCTGCAGCGTTTTCGCTATTTGCCCGAGCAACCCGTCACGCATCCAGAAGTTCGCGACTACATCGCCTCAAAAAGCCTGCGCCAGGTTGAAGGTGGCTGGACATGGAAATTCGATCCCAGTCTGTTCGATCATCTGGAGATGGGCATCGATCAGCTGAACAAATTCGCCGGGCTGGAGTGTCGCAGCGCCGTGATCCTCGGTGAGGAAAGCGCGGATGAAGGGGCATTCTTTGCCGATTACATGTTGCAGATCACCAACGGCAAACTTCCAGTGCTCAAGATACCCGGCACCTACCATCACCTCATGTTCGATGAACCGCTCGCAGTCGCGATGGCAATTAAGGCACTTTGCTTGAACTGGCTACGCGAAGACGGCGCGACAGCGCTCCAACAAGGGCTTTCCGAGGTGCTCGCAGCTCATACCGACTAACCGATACGAGGGAACTACGATGGCAGATCAGCGCGCGCTTTCTGAAGAGCTCAAAACCGCACTCGTATCTCTGGATACACCGACAATCTGTAACGCGTTGGAGATAGTGGCACCTGAGCGACGTGGCTATGGCTATTCCGTGAGCCCGCTTGTCTGCACACGGCCGGAACTTCCACCAATGCTCGGCTTCGCACGCACCGCCTCAATTCGAGCGGCACATCCGAGTCATCTCAAGGGCGCAGAAGCACGCGCACTACAGGATGGCTACTATGCCTATGTCGATGACGGCGCAAAGCCCGCCATCATGGTCATACAGGATCTCGACGGTCCACAACGCGCGTACGGTTCCTGGTGGGGTGAAGTAAACAGCAACATCCACAGCGGCTTTGGCTGCCTAGGGGTCATCACAGACGGTAGTGTCCGCGACCTACCGGACATCGCCGAGGATTTTCAGATGCTCGCCGACCGGGTTGGTCCTTCACACGCCTTCGTGCATCCCGTGGATTTTGGACGCACGGTGAGTGTTGCCGGCATGCGCGTGGAGCACGACGATCTCATTCACGCAGACCAGCACGGTGCCGTTGTCATTCCCTGGGAAGTCGCAGAACAGGTGAAAGAAGCTGCCGATGCAATCGCGCGTCGTGAACGCGTGATCATCGATGCCGCGCAGGAGAACGACTTTGACATGGCGCGACTGCGCAAAGCCTGGGGCGATGCCGCCGGCATTCACTGAGATCTCAGCTCGTTAGCCCGCGCCCGAACTCCGCACTGTCTATGAGCGTGCCTGGAGGCTTTTGACAATTTCCGTGTGTGTTGCTTCATCGAGTTGATAAAAATACGCCGCAACGATCATCACCACCATGATCGCCGTCGGTGCAAGCGTCATCAGACTATGGATCGCTTCGAGAGATGCAGCGGACTGCTCGACATTAGCCGTATATCCAGCCAGTGCAAGCACGCCGGCAACACCAGCTCCGCCGAGCGCCTTAGCAAGTTTCTGGAAGAAGCTCGCGAACGAAAATATCGCCCCATCGGCACGCAGCCCCATTTTCCACTGAGCATACTCCACCGTATCGGGAATCATCGCCCAGCCGAGTACCGCAATCGGCGTGCCGCCGAGAGCGGTCACACCACCCCAGAAGTAAATCCAGCCAATTGCATCATATGGGGTGAAGTAGAGTCCCATCGAGCCCACGATTGTAATAACCGCTCCGAGCATTATGCCACCGGCTTTACCAACGGTGGCCGCCAGCTTCGGCACCGCTAACAAGCCTATGAACATGACTGGCATCGTGATTCCAAAAAAGAAAGCAACGAGATCTTCGCGGCCAAGATTGTATTTGAAGTAATACAGTGTCACGGCCTGCCGCACCGTGAAAGAAAGCATGCCACCGGTGAAAAGCACCAGCACCACCATGAGCGGTGGATTTTTGAAAACTGCTTTCAGACTGTCGGTCAGCGCAAGCTTCTGAGTCACCGGGGGTTGGATTCGTTCTTCAGTTGCTGCAAAGGTCAGGCACAGCAACGCCGTCGCTATCACCGCAAAGATAATCAGCGCCCAGCGAAACCCCATCTGCGGCGTCTCAAACAGACCAACAAGAGGCAGCATTCCCACCGAGATCACATAACCACCGCCGAAGGCAAAGGCCATTCGGACCGTCGAGAGCACCGTGCGCTCCTGGTGGTGCGACGTGAGAGATGCCGTCATCGCCGAATACGGTATGCCAACCACGGTGTAGGCGATACCGAAGGCAATATAGGTGATGTACGCCCACCACAACTTACCCGTGGCATTCAGGTCCGGCGTGGTAAACGTCAGTACGGAGATCACCCCCAGCGGCAGCGCACCAAAAAGGATATACGGGCGCAGCCGTCCCCAGCGTGAGCGTGTACGCTCGGCGATCATACCCATCAGTGGATCGGTAATCGCATCGACCACCCGCGCCAGAAGAAACACGCCGCCAGCCGCGGCTGCGGACAGGCCAAAGACGTCGGTGTAGAAGTACAGCAGATAAGTCATCGCCGAGATGAAGTACAGGTTGATGCCGAAGTCACCGACTCCGTAACCCACCCGGCTTGCAGGACTCAACCGATCATTCATGATATTCAGATGACGCCTTTCTTGCGCAGTTCAGTGATACGTGCCTGATCAAGACCAAGTTCCTGCAGCAGTTCTTCGCTATCAGCACCCGGGTCGGGGGCAGCATGATCAAATCGTTCGGCTTGCGGAAAGCTCGACAGATTGATCGGTGAGCGAATGAGATTGAGATCTCCCAGTTCTTCATGTGGCGCAGGCTTCGCCATTTTCAGGTGTTGCACCTGCGCATCTTCGAATCCTTCGCCAATATTGTTGATCGGCCCACAGGGGACGCCAACGGCGTTCAACATTTCCACAAGCTCAGCAGTCGTGTGTTGCTCTGTTACCGCGTTGATATCGATTTTGAGCTGCGCCTTACGTTCACGCCGATCTCGCCCGCCACGATATTCGGTACGCTCGAAAAGCTCGTTCGCATTAAGCGCCTGACAAAATCGCTCCCACAATCGTTGGCTGGGTGCTGCGATATTGACCAACCCATCACGCGAACGAAAAGCGCCCATTGGCGCCTGATAAGGATGGTCGTTGCCTTGCTGTTCGGGAACCTCACCACTCATGGTGTAACGCGCGCCCTGGAAGTCGAGTTTACACATCATCGATTCGAGCAATGAAGTGTGCACCCACTGGCCTTCACCCGTGCGCTCCCGATGCAGTAGCGCGAGCAGAATTCCCTGCCCCAGAAACATTCCAGCCGACGTGTCACTGATCGCGATTCCCACGCGCATGGGACCCTGCCCCGGCTCACCGGTAACCGACATCAATCCGCTCATGCCCTGCACTATCTGATCCACACCTGCTCTTGTGCCATAGGGCCCATCCTGACCGAACCCGGAAATGCTGGCGTAGATGATCGCTGGGTTGACCACCTTGACCGCCTCAAAGTCCACACCGAGACGATGCTTGACCTCCGATCTGAAATTTTCGACGACCACGTCCGCTGATTTCGCCAGCGCCATGAAGATGTCCAGCCCGTCGGGGTCTTTGAGATTCAACGCAAGGCTGCGTTTATTGCGATGGAGATTCTGCTCGTCAGGGCCGCGACGCGCGCCGGTGACACCACGACCCTCATTGGCTGGCGCCGGGGGTTGCTCGATCTTTATCACGTCTGCGCCCCAATCCGACAGGAGGCGTACCGCGCTTGGGCCCGCACGTGCATGCGTCAGGTCCAGCACCCGGATGTGGCTCAGTGGTCCGGAACGCGCCCCGCTCATCACTGTGCTCAGCGGATCAACCGGCCCGGCAGCGCATCGGTGGGAATACCGTTTTCGTACGTGACTTCGCCACTTACAACCGTGGCAAGGTAGCCGTGCGCTTTCTGTTGCAGACGTGCTCCGCCCGCGGGGAGGTCGTGCACGATCTCAGGCGTGGTCACATTAAGGTTGTCGTAATCGATCACATTGAGATCCGCTTTGTTGCCGGCTGTCACAATGCCACGATCATTGAGACCGACCGCTCGTGCAGTATCGTACGACTGACTTTTAACGAGCGTTGCCAGGTCTATCTTCTCACCACGCGATCGATCACGCCCCCAATGCGTGAGTAATGTTGTCACGAAACTCGCATCACAGATGATCCCGACATGCGCACCGCCGTCACCCAGACCCATCACGGTGTCTTTG
>CBDUDJ010000094.1:0-7235 GCA_965365885.1 uncultured Gammaproteobacteria bacterium | reverse complement strand
CCGCCGTAACGGCGGGTGGTTGATGTCTCAGCTTGCTCGAAGGATTCGAACAGGCGGCGTTGCTGGTCTTCGCTGATTCCTATGCCGGTATCCCGTACTGCCAGTCGCAGCTTGATGGAGGGTGCATCGATCGCCTCGACATCGACGGTAATTGTCACCGTGCCTGATTCGGTGAACTTGACAGCATTGCCCACGAGATTGACCAGCACCTGTTGCAGTCGCAATGCATCACCAGTCACGATGCCATCTTGCGGAAAACCGTCGTGGGCGCAGCTGTTGTCGATTATCTCAAAGGTCAGGTTGCGGCGCCGGACCTCCGTGCGAAACAGTCTTTCGACCTCGGCGAAGGTGTCTGCAAGTTTGAACGGCCGCTCTTCGAGATTCAGTTTGCCCGCTTCGATCTTCGAAAAATCAAGCACATCGCTCACCAGCGCCAGGAGATTTTCTCCGGCTTTTCTGATAGATGTCAGATATTCATGCTGCTTTCGGTTCAGATTGGTTTCGAGCGTGAGTTTGGAGAAGCCGACAATCGCGTTCATCGGTGTACGAATTTCATGACTCATGTTCGCCAGAAACTCACTCTTGGCCTGAGTTGCAGCTTCGGCGATCTGCCGGTGCTTGTCTGCCTGCTCGCGCTCGATGCGCTCGGAGATGTCGATCAGAGAACCGTCAATGAAATCGCCAAGCTCCGGGTCGTGAGTCAGACGGGCGGTCAGGGACATCCAGAATTTTCGCCCGTCACGGGTTACGCCGTGCGCTTCGAAGCCGTTGACCAGGCGCTGTTCTTCGAGTTGTGACAGAAATTGGCCAGCCTGTTCGTTCTGCAGGAACACACAGTCGATCAGGTCCCGGTACTCGTCGAGCAACTGCTGAATATCGTCAAAGCCGAGGATTCGTGCCAGCGTCGGATTGGCGCTGAGCAGGATGCCATCGGGGTTGATTCGAAAAAGACCTTCGATGGCATTTTCGTAGAGGGCGCGGTATTCATCCTGAGTCAACTGCAGGTCGGCGTAGAGCCTCGCATTTTCAATGGAAATAGCTGCCTGGGAAGTCAGCAGGGCCAGTACTTCCACGCGCTGTTCAGTGAACACGCCCGTCAACCAGCGGTGTTCCACATAAAGTAACCCCGTGATGTCGCCGCGATGAACGATTGGCAGACACAAGACACTCAATGGTTGCAGACGCTTGATGTAGGCATCCTGGGTAAATACGTCCTCCTGTGTGGCATCACTGAGCACTAACGGTTGTTTGGTGCGAGCAACAAACTGCAGGATGCTCTCCGGGACGTCATCGGACGCCTCCAGCGGCACGGGCGGATTGACCCGCTGCGTGGGCCCGCCATCGACGGAGGCGATCGCTTCAACGTACAAACGTCGATCATGTGCGAGCAGCATGCAGGCTTTCTGAGCCCCTGCATGTTCCAGCGCCAGACGCAGCAGTTTCGTCAGTACCTTATCAAGCAGGATTTCTCCGGAGATGGTCTGCGCTGCGCGCAACACGGTTGTGGTGTCGACGATCCGTTCGTTGAGTTCTGTGCTTTCGAAGCTTGCGGTTTGAGACTGAAAGTCGCGTACCGTGAGATCCGCAAGGTCGCCGACGCTGAGCGCGCTTGCGTGGGGCGCCAGCGGTACATCTGACAGCAGGCTGTGAAATTCCCGCTCCAGTTGATTCGCTTTCGCAATAGCCCCCCAACGCAGGTAGGCCTGATAGGCGTTGCGCGCGAACAGGGTGGAAAAATCCGCGCGGCCTTGTGCCTCGCAGGCGCGTGCAGCGAGTTCGTAGGCGAGCGCCTCATCATTGGCCAGTCCCTGGCGCCTGGCAGAATCTGCCGCGCTTTCGAAGCTCTCCAGCGCACGTGTCGTTGCGCCGTTGTTCCAGGCAGTTACTGCCTGCAGTATCAGATACTTGGGTTCTGCATGCTGTGCACCGGCGTCGCGCCAGCGCTTCAGGCGCCGCACGCTGCGCTCGGCGCGCCGCTGCCCTTCGCGCGTGCCGGAGCGCAGCCCCACAAGGCCTTCGGCGAAGCGATGAATGATCTGCAGCGGTGATCCGGCTAGCGCATCCGCGTAGCGATCGGCGAGTTCAAGAATGCTCGCCGCGCCCTGGAAGTCGTTGAAGAGCGTGGCGTAGTACAGTCGAAGCACGTAGACATAGCCGTGCGCCACGGCGTCTTCGCTATTGGAAATGCTGAGATCGCTGTGATCCGCGCTGGTTGCAGCATCGGTCTGACCAAGCAGGCTGCCGACAATCTGCAGAACGAAACTGGCAATGTTGAGACCTGTCACGTGCTGGAACGTCGCGATGTTGCCGATCTGCTGGCTCAACTCGCGTTTGAGTGAACCGAGTTCCATGCCGCGCACGAGAGCGTTGGTTGCGTAGAAAGCGCTGGCGCTCGCAGCGAACTCGAAGTCCTGCTTCGCCATGCTGGCACTGATGTTGTCCGTGAGAGTACTCAGTGTCTGGTCGATATTGCCGAACCATGGGTCAACCAGACCGCTCAGCAACGTGACCGCGCGAGTAGAAAATGCTTCACCCTGAAACTGGCCAGCGAGCGCCCGTGCCTCGATGGCGTAACGCCGGGCACGACCGACGTGACCATTGGTAATAGCCACAACCGCCCGCGCGGCATACACGAAAGCGGCTTCGGCACAGTAGCCGTGTCTGGCAGCGCGGTGTAGCGCGTCGTCCGTGTAATCGGCAAGTCCCGTGCTGCCGAGATGGTAGCTTGCGTGCAGCAGGTAGCCGACGAAACGCAATGCCTGATGCAAAGTGAGATCTTCTAAAACAGGTGCGGGTATGGCTGCCATGGCTGGCGCCGGACGCAGCCTGCGCAGGAGCGCGCGCAGAGGTTGAGTGTCGGAACCTGGTGGTGAGTAACCAAGATCGACAAGCGCTTCCAGCGCAAGATCGCGTGCTTCGGTGAGATGATTCTGCACCACGGCTGCACGGACTTTGATTTCCTCAAGCGCGCTGTTGTGTGCAGGCGCTGCGTTCAGAACGCGTGACAGCTGATCGAAATCGCCACAGAAAAATGCCGCTTCAGCCGCACACTGGCAAAGCTCAAGGTAAAGCGGTTCCTGCTTGGCTGGCTGGTTGTCGATGAGCGAAAGCCCACTCCGACAGAATTTGTACGCTTGCTGGAACGCGCTCTGAGATAAATTTTCGCGGGCGGCGAGAAGGTTGTAGTGAGCGTTCTCACGGCGTCGATCGGCAGATATGTCGGTAGGGTCGGTAGCGGCGTTCAGATGTTCTGCTATCTGCAGCAGCAGCGTGCCCGTGGGTCGACGTTGCGCCTGCAATTCTTCAGCAATTCGTTGGTGGTGTGCGAATTTTTCGGCTTCGGGTATCTCGCGGTAGATGAGGGCGCGGATGCGTGGGTGAGAGAACTGATAGCGAGTCGGCTCGGCGTAGTCATCCGTTGTCAGATTTCCCAGTAGTCCCTGGTTGATGGCTGGCCGTAGCAGCACGCCGATTGCCGAATTTTCGCGTTGCATTACCGCAGCGAGTAATGGTGTTGCAAACTGTTCGCCGAGCGCGCAAGCAACGGCGAGCACCTCGCGAGTTTCTGCGGGCAGTTCCGCGACGTGCTGGCGGATGCGCTGTGATGTGTTGTTGCTGAAGAAATGACTGCGAACCTTTTCGAGTTCCCACGACCAGCTGGCATCGGTGGTGTCATGGACGATGATCTGGTGCTGATGCAGTTCGTTGATCAGTTCGAGGACATCGCTTGGGAGTCCATCCGTCTTGGCGTGTATCTCGGCGCTGAGTTCTCTGACGCGCGCTTCGCTGTGCGAGAGCATGTCGGCCAGCAAACCCCTGAGGTCGGATTTCTCGAATGGCTCAAGCGCAAGCGCAGAGGTTTTCGTCGCCACCCGGGCGTGGCTGAAGAGTTCCGGATGATCGCGTTCACTTGTCAATACCAGCAGCAGGTTGCGGGTATCCAGAGCAACGTCAATCAGCTCACTCAGACATTCTGCTGGCACCTGATCGGTTGCCTCAACCACGACGCAGACGGGTTGCGGTGCCAGCGCTCGCAAAAGAGTCCTTATACCGCGGCTGGGCAATCCCGCGGATACATCTGTCGAAGCCGACAGGATTGCGGTCAGCTCAGGTATGAAAGGCACCAGTGAGCGGACATCGGGGGAATCCCGGTGACGGATGCTGGCAGTCAGTGCATCGCCCGTGTCGGATCCCAGGGAGAGGGCCTGGCGCATTAACTGACGCAGCAGTTCGAGCCAGATGGCGTCCGTGTCTCGCAGATCAAAGCTGGGACCGTTGGCTCGAGCCAGCAGAATGTGACTTTCACCCACCTGCCGGCACAGCGCATCACAGAGTGCATTTTTACCGATGCCGGAGCAGCCGATAATCTGCAGAAACAGGACCTCGCCCTGGCGGATACGGCTGAGATGATCCTGGATGTGCTTCAACTCGCCGTCTCTGCCGTAGAGGCGCTTGGGTAGCGCCAGCTGGCCAGGCGAATCGGTGCGTCCCAGGCGGAACGGGATGACATTGCTGTGATTCTGGCCTTCGATGAGATCATCGCGGATTGCCGCTGCCGTCTGGTAACGATCTTCGGGTTGCTTGGCGAGCAGTTTCTGAACGACATCGGCAAGCCAGCGCGGAATTGAATCAACGACCGCACTCAGCGGACGCGGTGTGCTGGCGATGTGTGAGTGGATCAGTTCCAGAGGATCGCTACTGGTGAATGGCGGCACCCCTGCAAACAGCTCGTAAAGCGTAGCACCCAGGGAATACAGGTCGGTACGATAGTCGACGACGCGATTGACCCGACCGGTCTGCTCCGGGGAGATGTAGGGCAGGGTGCCCGTCAGCTGCGCCAGTGGTTCGCTGTCTGGATACTCTCTGGCGACCAGCGTTGCAAGACCGAAATCGATGAGATGCACGGCAAGCGGATCGGTTGAGAGGATGATGTTGCCGGGATTCAGATCACGATGAATGACGCCTTCATCGTGGATTGATTGTACCGCCCGGGTAATTTCGACGGCGATGTCCAGCCGCTCATCGAAGCTCAGGTTGCCCAGCTGGATAGTGCCGCGCATGGCTTCGCCACCCAGATCTTCGAAGATGATGCGTGGGTTGCGATCATCCATCGCGAGTGCGCGACAGATGTAAGGGCTGGTCAGGGACTGATTGAGATTGAATTCGTGGTGATAGCGCGCAATGGCGTTAGGAGTCTGCGAATTAGACTTCAGGGCTTTGGTGACGACGGCCTGTTCCTGCCACATCGTCCTGCGGACCAGGGTTGAGGCGCTTTCGTAGATTTTTTTGTCCACAACTTGTCTGCCCGGTCGCGCCTTGTGCTCTTTAAGCGGATTACTACGCTCGCAGCGCTACGAGATCCCGCTGTGCTCTGCTCATTCGGTGAGGCTTTTCAGCGCCGCTTATCAGCGACGCACTCAGGCGACTTCCGGCGTAAACAGATACCCGGTGCCGTGTATGGTCGCGATGATCTTGGCGTTGGCAGCCCGCTCACCGAGCTTCTTGCGCAACTGGCCGACCAGAACGTCGATGTAGCGATCATCCGGAAACCATTCACGGTTGCGAATCCGATTCATGAGTTGATCCCGGTTCATTACCTCGCCGGCTTTTTCCATGAACGCAAGCAGGAGCTGATATTCTCCAGCCGATAAGGTCGCTGCTTCGCCTTCAGGGGATGTCAGTTCGCGCTTGTTGAGATCAAGTTGCCAGCCCTCGAAAAAGCGGATGTGATTCTTGCGCCGTTGCTGCTGCTGAATGTGCACACGGCGGATCAGATTTCTCGCTCTGCTGAGCAATTCCCGCGGATCAAACGGTTTGGTGACGTAGTCGTCCGCACCGCTTTCAAGTCCAAGGATTCGATCGATCTGTTCCTGTTTGCTTGTGACAAGAATGATGCCCATATCGGACTGCGAGCGAATTTCCCGGGTCAACGTCAGACCGTCTTTGCCTGGAAGCTTGATGTCCAGAAGGACCAGTATGACGTCGGTGTCATTGACCAGCGGCAAAACCTCGTCGCCAGAACCGGTCGAAGTAACCCGAAATCCCTCATCTTCAAAGTAGGAGACAAGTTGCTCTCGAGTGATGGGTTCGTCTTCGACGATGAGTATGTGATCCTGCTCGGCCATAGTTCCCTATCCTGTTGGAACGCCCTAAAACTGTCGGTCGCAATCCACAAGTAACGCACCTCTGCCTGCCAAATTCAACAAAGAAGCCCTAAGATGCGGCATGAGTCACGTTGCAATCGGGTGTGGATTCAAAAACATCGTGAAGATCCCTCTTAAAGATCTCTCAGAGCCTGCGTTAATGGGCATTATCGAAAATTTTGTTTTGCGTGAAGGTACCGAGTACGGCGCCAGCGAGCACGCCCTGACCAATAAGTGTGAGCAGGTGCGTGAACAGTTGGCGGCCGACCTTGCGGAAATCTGGTTCGATCCGACCAGTCAGACAATCGACATCAGATTGAAGGTTTGAATGTGCCTGCCGTGTCTGCGGTTTACCTTGGCGTCGCACGCAGTGCGCTTGACAAGCTGCTTGAACTTCTCGTGCCGCACCGGCGGTTTCCGCGTCTGCTGTGCCACTTTGGTGATCACAGTTGTCTGCAGAACTGCGCTAAGGTTAGGCATCCAATATGCTCATCGTTGACCGCAGGAGGAGAAGTATGATGCAGCGGAACGTTGCCACGAGTCGCTTTATCGTTGTTGGCTGTTGCCTGCTTGCGGCCGGGATGGTGACGGCGGAGGTGAAGCTTGAAAACACTGTGATGAAGGTGGCAGCCGTTGTGAACGAACAGGGGGTTGCTGAACGTCACCTTGTTGATGCAGACAGTGTTCTGCCTGGTGATGAATTGCGTTACACGATTTTGTTCAACAATGATGGTACGGCAGTCGTGGATGCGCAGAGCATCGTCATCACCAACCCTATCCCTGCGGATACCGAGTATCTGGAAGGTACGGCGTCAGGGCTGGCGACGGAAATCGTCTTTTCGGTGGATGGCGCGACTTTTGGCCGGCCCGAAGAGTTGCGGGTCGTGGAGGGTGAACGAGAGGTTGCAGCGTCGGCTGAAGACTACCGTGTCATCCGCTGGACCTTTCAGCCGCCTCTGGCGCCCGGTGAATCCAGTGACGTTTCGTTCAATGTTCTAATACGCTGATCCCGCAAGAAGTCGGCTTGCTTGCGGCCACCCGGGGGATTGTTTATGGTCCGTGCCTTTTTAAGGGATACACGATGTTCTACGC
>CBDUDJ010000093.1:0-7291 GCA_965365885.1 uncultured Gammaproteobacteria bacterium | reverse complement strand
GAGGAAGTTCCCGATGAACCGTTGCAGCCCTGGGCGAACGCACGCCCGGACGCTGCCGAATAGACGAACAGTGGTCACAGCCGTTCCGGTCAGAGGGATTTGAGCGGAATCCTGGCAAGGCCCAGATTGTTCTGTTCCAGTATGCGGTCGGCCCGGTAGCTCGAACGGACCAGTGGGCCAGCGGCTACTTCGATGAATCCCATTGCGAGGCCCCACTCGCGCAAACGTTCGAATTCGTCCGGGTGTACCCAGCGTGCCACCGGCAGGTGGTTGGCGGTGGGCCTCAGGTACTGTCCCATGGTCAATACATCGACTCCGTGGGCGCGCAGGTCTGCCATACTTTGTTTGATCTCGCGTTCGAGTTCCCCAAGTCCCAGCATCAGACTCGATTTCGTGAGCACATCCGGCGCGCACTGTTTTGCGTATGCCAATACATCAAGCGTCTGCTGATAGCCGGCTCGGGGATCCCGCACCGTTTGCGTCAAGCGCTCGACCGTTTCGAGATTCTGGGCAAACACCTCCAGGCCGGAATTGACGACGGTGGCAACAGCTGGCTTTGCGCCTGAAAAATCCGGGGTGAGGGCTTCGACTGCCGTACCAGGGTTCACCTGCTTGATGGCTTTCACACACGCTGCGTAGTGACTGGCACCGCCGTCCACCAGATCGTCGCGATCAACCGAGGTCAACACGACGTATTTGAGCCCCATCAAACGAACAGATTCAGCGGCGTGCTGCGGTTCTTCGGAATCCAGCCAGCCGTTGGGGTTTCCGGTATCCACAGCGCAAAATCTGCAGGCTCTGGTGCACACCGACCCCATGAGCATGATCGTTGCGGTGCCGTTGCTCCAACACTCACCGATGTTGGGACAATGCGATTCTTCACAGACCGTTGCGAGGTTGTGTGTCTGAACCGTCGCCCTGACAGCCTGGTACTTCTCGCCGCCGCCGATTCGGACGCGTAACCACGGCGGTTTTCGTTCGCCTGGAGTGGTGGCCGTCGAACGGTGCTTTATGCCATCTTTGATGGCGCTGAAGCCCTGTTCGGTGGCAAATTTTTCGCCACTTTTCACGCTTGAACTCATGATGCGCAGTGTAACCGAATGCTGAAGGTGGGTCGCGGTCGCCACCAGCGCGAGCGATAGCGACGAGGATTGCGTTGCATCAGGGGCTGCGCATAATGTTCGTTCGTGTCTTGCGGGGGGAGGAACGAATGAATTCCAGACCTGTAATAGTGACCGGTGGCGCAAGCGGCATCGGCCGCGCCATTGTGGATCGGCTGGTCGATGAGGGCTACCCGATTGGGGTGTTTGATATCAATGAAGCCGGCCTGGCTGAACTCGCAGCAACTCACGGCGACGCGGTGCAGACTTATTCTGTCGACATAAGTGATTATGATCGCGTTGCTGCAGCGGTTGCCGAATTTGAACAGGATACTTCGCCCGTCTACGGTCTTGTCAACAATGCCGGTTGGGATGAGGCTCGAGCGTTCCTCGACACAAATCCGGAATTCTGGCGCAAAGTCATTGACCTCAATCTCTATGGCCCGCTCAACGTGACACATTGTGTGCTCTCAAGATTGAAGTCACAGGGTGCCGGCAGAGTTGTGAGTATCGCATCCGACGCTGGACGTGTCGGCTCCAGCGGTGAAGCCGTTTACTCGGCTGCCAAGGGTGGCACCATTGCATTGATGAAGACACTGGCGCGCGAGCATGCACGCCATTCGATCACCTTCAACAGCATCTGTCCTGGACCGACCGACACGCCCTTGCTGGCTGGTTTTGACGATACCGGAAAACTGCTGGAAGCATTAAAGCGTGCCATTCCGTTGAAGCGTCTTGCTGAGCCGGCGGATTTCCCAGGGTTGGTGGTCTATTTCCTCAGCGACGAAGCTTCGTTTGTTACGGGTCAGACAATCAGCATTTCCGGTGGGTTGTCGATGCACGGCTGATGCAATCGGGGCGAGCTGATTCCATTCACAAAAGCACACGCACGAGAGAACAGTCATGACTGAATTCGAAGATATCCTGTACGAAGAAAGCGACGGCGTTGCCACCATCACTATCAATCGACCCTCGGTTTACAACGCATTCCGACCGCGCACGGTCATGGAGCTTCTGCAGGCGTTCTATGTGGCAGGCTGGAACGATGATATCGGTGCCATTGTGCTTACCGGGAGCGGTGAGAAAGCCTTTTGCACTGGCGGTGATCAATCAGACCATGAAGAGGGCGGTTACGGCGACGGCCAGACGCGCGGCGGGATCGGCATGCCAGTCGAAGAACTGCATACCGTGATTCGAGATGTGCCTAAGCCGGTAGTCGCAAAAGTGCGCGGTTATGCAATTGGTGGCGGTAATGTGCTGGCAACGATTTGTGATCTGACGCTCGCAAGCGAGACCGCAATATTTGGCCAGGTTGGGCCGAAAATGGGCTCGGTTGATCCCGGCTTCGGTACCGCATATCTCGCACATGTGGTTGGAGAGAAGAAAGCCCGGGAAATCTGGTACCTGTGTCGTCGTTATAGTGCGCAAGAGGCTCTGGAGATGGGACTGATCAACGCTGTCGTAGCGGACGACGAGCTGGATGCCGAGGTGGCCCGCTGGTGCGAAGAGCTGGTGGCGCGCAGTCCGACGGCAATCGCGATTGCGAAAAAATCATTCAATGCAGACACCGACAACATCAAAGGAATCGCCGGTCTTGGCATGCAGGCGCTAAAACTCTATTACGCGACAGACGAATCCAAAGAGGGTGTCTCTGCTCTGAATGAGAAGAGAGATCCGGATTTTCGTAAATTTTTGAGTTGAGCGCGAGATCGGATGTTTGTGCGGCACCCGGCAGTGCACTTCTTGATAGAATCTGCGACTCTCGCGTACGTGAGCGACAACACTCTGTCTAAATCGTACACAACGCCTCTGACACTAAGGCTCTATGAAACCCTTCCCGGGAATCCAGTCTGGATTGGTGGCGGATTCTTGACCTGCCTGGTCCTGCTGTATTTTGTTGGCAGTCTTTTTTGGGAACGTGCCACGGAAACATCTTCGGACGATATTCGGGTGACCATCACCCAACTCATCCTGACAGCATATCTTGCCTCGGCATATGCCTTCCTCCTCATGACAGCACGCAAGACAACAGACGATCTGGCGCCGATTGCACGTCATGCTCCGGAGTGGCAAACGATTGTCGACCGGGTTGGCACGCATCGTGGATGGGTCTTGCTCTTCGTGGGCGCTGTGAGTGCCGTAGTCATAGGTGTCGGTGCAACAAATATGACCACGACTGAAGAAGTCGCGACATGGCGCTGGCAGAGTTGGAGCTACGACACGTACTGGCAGCGAGTAACGACCGTGATCATGTGCTGGTGGATGGGATGCCTCGGCTACGTCATCGTGGTGGAATCCATACGCTTATCGCGGTTGTCGGATACGATCACTTCCGTGGATCTTCTTGACCTGCTTCCGTATCGGCCCTTGCTCCGCCAGGGTTTGACCAATGCATTGCTGGTGTTCGGGCTGGTATCGCTGGTATCGCTTTTCGTTATCGAGTCCAGGTATGGACCGATGCTCGTGGGAGCCTGGACCGGCGGCGTAGTATTTGCCTGGATCAGTTTGATGTTTCCATTGCGCGGTATTCGTAGAAAGATCAGTGTGGCCAAGCAGCAGGAACTTGACTGGTGCACGTTAAAGCTGAAAACGGCAAGAGACGAACTTAAGTCCGGTGTTGGCGAGAAGAATTCCATTACCGAGATCGTCGCCTATCAAACGATGATCGAGAATGTCAGAAACTGGCCCTTCGACAATTCCACTCTCACGCGATTCGCGCTGTTTCTTTTGATTCCACTGGGATCGTGGTTGGGAGGAGCCGTTGCCGAACGCGGCCTGGATCTCTTCCTGTCGTGAAGGTGGATGATATTCGTAGCAAACGCACGGATGATTAGTCCACTACACCTAAGTCCGCCCGTGACTCGTCCCAGGTGGCGTGTCTGTTTTCGATTGCCCAGACCGAATTAGCTGAACACGCCACCTGCAAGGCCGATGAGAATTGCGGTGGGAATCGTCGCATAAAACCAGCGACCATAGTTCGGTAGTTGCCACCACCAGAGTTCAACTGCGTTGAGTGCCTCAACCAAATTACTCATTTCCCTTCTCCTTGCTCTCTCTTCCCTTTCGTGATCTGTCTACTCGTTCAGTTCTATCGGCTGAAAAGCCTCCTGGTTTAGCAGGCAGGCCTTACCGACAACCGAGCGCTAACTTAGCGGGTCAAGCAACAGAAAAAAGGGAAAGACAACGGAGAATAGTGGGCATATATGGGAGCATGTCGACTGCCGAAGCGCGGTGTCGAAATACTTGGAGCGCAACCCGGTATCGCGCAGTCCAGCTGAGTCCTGGCTCTTTCTGGCCATCTGTTGGACGGTGTGAATGCGATCAGGAATATCGGGCAGATAGATGAGACTGCTCCGTTGTACTGTTAAACAGTAAAGTGAACTGATGAAAAAGGGTGATTTATGAGTGAGTCAAGATATGGCGGTTGTCAGTGCGGAGCCATTCGTTATCGTGCCAGCAGTCTGCGTGACAATGCTCATGTGTGTCATTGCCGCATGTGCCAGAAAGCGACAGGTAGTTTTTTTGCTGCGCTGGTAGGCGTGCCTTTAACAGACTTTTGCTGGACAAGGGGCAAACCGGCTGTGTTTGCCAGCTCCGAGCATGTGGAACGGGGATATTGCGATGCGTGTGGGACGCCGCTTTTCTTCAGACACGACGAGAATGCGCATATCTCAATGACGCTCGGCTCGTTTGATCATCCGGAAACTATTCCGCTGGATTTTCAGATCGGTATGGAGGCGCGCCTGCCGCAGATCGATCAGCTTGAGAAACTGCGCGATGAAGGGTCGACAGAAAAGATAGACGCTGAAGGCGCAGCAGCAATCAGGACGACGAATCGCCAGCATCCGGATCATGAAACCACTGATTGGCCGGTCGAAGATTGAGCCAGGCAATATTGCTGCAACTCATGCCGAACAGGATTTGATGTTTTTGAGGAGGTTGGCGGGTAGCATAGCCGCATGGGTGACACTGCCAGGTCCGTACTGCGCTACAGAACAGACAGCATGAATTCCAGATCCATAAAATAAATCGTCCAGGGAGAGGCAGATGAGACTTACGTTAGCGCTTGCGGTAGCAGGATCAACACTAGGGCTGGTCGTCGGTGCCGTAGCAATTGCAGCACAGATGCCCCTTCCGCCGGATGCCGAGGAAGTGCTGGCAGATGCCTTTACCGGCAAATCCTATTCCCCGTATGTTGGCCGCCAGACGGCCTTGATGCCGTTGTGGGGTGATACGCACCTGCACACTGACATATCGATGGACGCCGGTGCATTCGGTAATCGATTGGGATTGGATGAAGCCTACCGCTTTGCGCGGGGTGGCGAGGTGGTCGCAAGCAGCGGCACGCGCGCCCGACTGTCGCGGCCACTCGACTGGCTGGTTGTCGCCGATCACTCCGACAACATGGGATTCTTTCCGGATTTGAACGCGGGTGCAGCGCACCTTTTGTCCGATGAAACCGGGCGCGATTGGTATGAACGCATACACAGGGGCGAGGGTGCGTCTGTGGCGCTTGAATTGATCGGGCTGTTCTCCCAGGGCAACTTTCCCGAAGCGATGATTTACAGACCGGATTCTGCGCCGTACAAGTCTGCCTGGGCGAAAACTGTCGCTGCCGCCGAACGCTACAACGAACCGGGTCGTTTTACAGCCTTCATAGGCTATGAGTGGACCTCGCTCGTAACGGGTAACAACATGCACCGCGTGGTTGTCTACCGCGATGGCGGCGACAAGGGTGGACAAATGGTGCCATACACCACGATGGAGCCCTTTGGTAGTACGAACCCGCGTGATCTGTGGAACTGGCTCGAAGGCTACGAGGAGAAAACTGGTGGCGATGTGCTGGCAATTGCGCACAACGGCAATTTGGCAAACGGCATCATGTTCCCGTTGCGTGAGCAGTATGATGGCAGAA
Source organism: uncultured Gammaproteobacteria bacterium (assembly GCA_965365885.1). Classification (GTDB taxonomy): domain Bacteria; phylum Pseudomonadota; class Gammaproteobacteria; order Pseudomonadales; family Azotimanducaceae; genus SZUA-309. The sequence goes on along the minus strand of CBDUDJ010000093.1, from coordinate 1,276 downwards.
ATCTGGACCGCGACTATGTCGATACGCGTGCGCGTTGGGAGCCGTTGTACGAGGCTACTCAGATCAAGGGTGATGGCGAAGCACATCCATTCCTGTCCCCCAATGATGAGTTCGCCGATTACGAAACCTGGGATATCGGCAATCTTGACGTATCGGAGGCGAAAACCGACTCCATGCTCGCGGGCGAGTACGCGCGCGAAGCGCTGAAACGAGGTCTGGAAATAGCAGATCGACTGGGGACGAATCCATACAAGTTCGGCATGATCGGCTCGACCGATAGTCACACGTCTCTGGCGACTGCGCAGGAAGACAACTTCTTCGGCAAACACTCCGGCGCGGAGCCGAGCCCGGAACGCATGAACCATCCGTTCATGAAAACCGACAATGGCGAAATCATGGGCTGGCAACAGGTCGCCTCGGGCCTCGCGGCAGTCTGGGCGGCGGAGAACACGCGCGAGGCGATTTTCGATGCGATGGCGCGCAAGGAGACCTACGCGACGACGGGCAGCCGGATGATGGTGCGCTTCTTCGGTGGCTGGGATTTTTCGGCAGCCGATATGAATAATCGCCAGCCAGCGTTCGCAGGCTACACCAGGGGTGTGCCGATGGGAGGTGATCTGGCAGCCGGTCCCGCCGGGCAGGCGCCAACGTTCATGACTTATGCGCTGCGCGACCCGGTCGGCGCGAACCTCGACCGGATTCAAATCGTCAAAGGTTGGCACGAGGGCAGGGAACTGCACGAGAAAGTTTACGATGTGGCCTGGTCGGGTGACCGGCAGCAAGGCGCGAGTGGCATACTATCGGCGGTAGGCAACACCGTTGATGCGACAACGGCCTCATGGACCAACACGATCGGCGCCGCCGAACTCGGTACGGTCTGGACGGATCCGGATTTCGATCCCGCCCAACGCGCGTTTTATTACGTCAGGGTGCTGGAGATCCCGACCCCACGCTGGTCAACCTATGACGCCTTCCGTTTCGGTATTCCGATTCCCGATGCAGCACCGGTTTCTACTCAGGAACGAGCCTACACATCGCCGATCTGGTACACGCCGTAGATGTAAGATCGCCTAGAGGAGAGTTACGGTGCCGTTGTTGCCATCGACGCTGATCCGCTGGCCGGTGACGATGCGTTGAGTCACGTTGCCCGTTCCCATGACGGCGGGTATTCCGTACTCCCGGGCGACGATCGAGCCGTGGGCGAGAATCCCACCGATGTCCGTGACCAGTCCCGAAGCCTGAGCGAATAGTGGTGTCCAGGCGGGCGTCGTCGTCG
>CBDUDJ010000092.1:0-7317 GCA_965365885.1 uncultured Gammaproteobacteria bacterium | reverse complement strand
TTCTACTGCTGCAAAGTTGCACGAAGTACCGCCGTTTCGTATATAAGTGACCACTCACGTATAAACGTAATATCAGGTGCGCTTATGGAAATGACGAGATCCTCAGCACTACTGCATGCTGAGGATTCTGCGAGGAGCTTCATCCGCTGGGGTCTGTACCCGCTGCTCTGGTTCTGGGTGGCCGGTTGCATCGCGTATGGCCTGGCCTACCCCGATTCGCTGCAGAGCGTTCTTGCGCTCAAAGGCGGGGTGATGGTGGTGTTGTTGATCACATTGGAGTGGTGGTTGCCCTATGAGGCGCGTTGGCGCATGACGTGGCGTCACCTCTTGCGGCGCGATCTCGTCTTCATCGTAATAAACGGTGCAACGCTTGCGCTGTTGAGCTACGGGATGGTCGCTTTAGCCATCGATCTGTCAGAGGACACTGTGGGGCTGATCACCGGCCAGCCACTGTGGTTGCAGATCATCGTGGGTCTGACGGTGTTCGAAGCACTGCAATATACGTTGCATCGCTACATGCACCAAAGTCGCAACCCGCTGACGCACTTCCTGTGGCGCACCCACGCCATTCACCATCTTCCGCAACAACTCTACGTCGTCATGCACGCAGTTTTTCATCCTTTCAATGCCGTTTTCGTGCGCATCGGTACACAGCTGCTGCCGGTATGGTTGCTCGGTTACGATCCGCTGGCAGTGTTCGTATTCGGCTCGGTCATCGCGTTCCATGGTACTGTCAGTCATCTCAATCTCGATATGCGCATGGGATGGTTGAACTATCTGTTCGTCGGCCCGGAGTTGCACAGATACCACCACAGTGCGAGCAGCCACGAAGCACAGAACTATGGTGCTGCGCTGTCGATCTTCGATATCTGCTTCGGCACATTTCACTATCGTCCTGGCGTGCCGCCCCGGGACCTGGGGTTGTCGGAACGCAACGGCTATCCGGGTCAGCACGACCCGCTGCGCGCCACGTTATTCCCATTCAGCACGAAACCGGTGAGCAGCCTGCCGGATCGTTAATCCGCGCTATTTCTGGTGGGCTGTTACTGATCCTGTTATCAGTAGTGGCAACCTCGAGTCACACAGCACCGCAGACATTCAACACCGCACTGCCCGTCGCCAAGGGTGAATTCGTATTACGGGAACAGTTCTTTGACCGACGTGCGACCGATGACCCGGGTATCGCTGATCGAGAACTCGATGTTCGTGGGCTCGTCAGTGTTCTGGGTCGAGGAGTTGCCCGCAACTGGGCTGTCTTCGGCGTCCTGCCGTACCTGGACAAAGAGCTGGAATTGACTACGCCCGTGGGTCGCTTGAGTCGAACCGCCACTGGTATAGCAGATGTACGATTGTTTGCGCGCTACACAATCCATCAACGTGATGCTCAGGGCAGCACTTTTAGAGTTGCACCTTTCTTTGGCGTCGAGATCCCAACCGGTGAAGACGATCACCGCGACAGTCTCGGCCGCCTGCCAGCGCCTTTGCAGCTTGGTTCAGGCTCCTGGGATCCCTTCGCGGGCATCATCCTGACCTATCAGACACTCGACTATCAGGTCGATGCTCAAGCGAGTTTCAAGGTCAATACCAGAGCGAATGATTTCGAGTTCGGTGACGAGGCGAGGCTCGATGCCTCCCTGCAGTATCGGATATGGCCAGGTGAGCTGGCTGAATCCGGTGTGCCGGGTTATCTGTATGCCGTGTTAGAGGGCAGTGTCCGGTATCAGGCGAAAAATGAGATCGATGGTGTCAGCGATCCCAATTCAGGCGGGAGGTCTTTCGTCATTGCTCCGGGCCTTCAGTACGTTACCAAGCGACTGATTGTGGAAGGCATCGTTGAGGTGCCGCTCACCCAGGATCTTCGCGGCGATGCCCTGGAAGACGACTACACACTCCGACTGGGCTTCCGTGTTAATTTCTGACCGCGTCTGGCTCAATTGCCTCCACGGTGAATCCTGCATCCATGATCGTCTCGCGCGCGACTCCCTCGTCCAACGCCACACCATCGTTCATGGAAATTCTTACCAATCCGGTTTTCAGGTCTACGGCTACCGAATCAACGCCAGGGATGGTGCCAAGACTGCGTTCCAGACCATAGACGCAAAACGGACAGGCCAGGCCACTCACGTGTATATGGTAGGAATCTCGATGTTCTCCGCCCAGCGGTGTGGGAGAGGCAAGAGACTTGGAGGCGGGCAGTGCGACTGCGGGGACCGAGAACAATGCGGACAACTCCCGGGTTAGCTCGGTAGCACCGATCGGACCAACCTGACGATAGATTTCCTCACCGGATTCATCCAGTACCACCAGCGTGGGCATGCCGATGACATTGAAGTACCTGGCGGTTTCCGGATGTAGATCTGTATCGACTTTCAGAAAGACGAACTGCTCGAGCGCCGTTCGGACCGCTGGATCTGCGAGCGTGGTTCTGTCGAGGGTTTTGCATGCGCCGCACCATTCGGCGTAGAAATCGACGAACAGAAATCGGTCGGTCTTAGTGGCTGTGACGATGGCTGAGGATATGGGTTCAGGGATTACGCCACTCGATCCAGGCGCAGCCGCTCCCAGATCTACACGACTCTGAACGATACTTGGCCGGTAGCCCAGTTCGACAATGGACTCGTTCATGCGATCAGTATTTACGACGCTTGCGTCATACGAGACTGTGAATTCGTCAGTTTCGAGATTGACGTCGACGTTTCGAACACCTGCTAACTCTGACAGAGTAGCTTCAACCGCATCCGGTCAGCTCATTCAGGTCGCGCCGCTTTTAGATTTCATCATCCCGTCGACGGCGATGGTCACTTTCGCCATCGCTGCTTCGATGTTCTCGCTATGAGCGTGCAAGGAGTTCAACAACCCCAGGACAATCATGGGAAGCAGCAACCAGTTCTTTGCTATCGAACTGTTCATTCCTGTTCAACCTCCAGTCTGACGGTCAAAAACCGCGTTTTCATTCCATTCAGTTTAGTGTCTGTACCTACTCCAGATTCAAGCTCAGTCTACGGTAGTACTCATACTGTAACTTGGCTAGTGGCAGGCTTTCAGGTTGCGCTTGAGCAGCCACCAGTTCACGGGCCATGCTGCAAGGAATCCCGCAGGTACTGCGAGCGCGATGCCCATCCAGAATACCGGTTCCAGAACACTGCCAGCCTGGGCACCACCGACGCTGTAGGCCACCGCGTTCATCACCAGCTCCATGACACCAATTGAAATCACCTCGCCAATCCAGACAATTCTGAAGGCAGCAAGCAAGCTCACATTTTCGCGCCGACTGACGGGAACTACGCCGAGCGTCAGGCCTGTGGTGTAGGCGAGAAGGGTTGCCAGTGCCATGGTGTTCCAGGGGCTGAGCCCCAGAGATACGCCGATCAGTAACCCCGCCACTTCGCCAATGACACACCCGGTCAAACAGTGCAGTGTGGACTGTGCCGAGGTGATGAGACTGCTGCTGTTTGCAGATTGGATGTTGTCGTTGTAGGTGTTCATAGGTGTGCCGAATTGGAGTGTTTACTCTATACCCCTATAGGGTATATTCTGTTCGACAGATTATACCCCCCTGGGGTATCCGTCAAGCTGGAGTGAAAGATGGTAGATATGCCCGAGAACCGTCAGGCGATCATAAAGCGCCTCAACCGGATCGAAGGTCAGGTAAAAGGTGTGGTTCGCATGCTCGAAGAGGATCGGTACTGCATCGATATCCTGCATCAGATTCAGGCGACGAAAGCCGCCCTGACCAAGGCTGAAACACAGTTGCTGCGGGTTCATGCGGGGGACTGCGTTGATGCAGCTTTGCGGCAGGGCACAGTTCAGGAGAAACGGCAGAAAATCGTCGAACTCGTCGATTTGTTCGAGCATGTTCGTTAGTGCGTTTTAACTGAGGAGACCTTCAGCCGTCCGTTGGTGTGTTGGTTCGATAAGCGCTGGGTGTGCAGTTGTGCGAAATCCGGAAGGCGGTGTTGAACGATGAGATCGAGCGAAATCCAACATCCAGGGCGATCGTCAATACGGGCAGGCGTGGTTCGCTGATCAGCCGTCTGGCGGCCTCATCGATTCGGCAACGATTGATGAACTGATTGAAATTCCGGTAGCCCATTTCCTGATTGATAACGCGGCGCAGTTGGTACTCGGGCACTCGCATTCGCGCAGCGATGTCGCCGATGCGTAGATCATGGCCGGCATAAATGCGCTCTTCGTCCATCAGCCTCGTCAGCTCGGCGATCATCGGATTTTCGGGTGTGCGTGGCGTTGGTAGCGCGTGTGCTTGAGCTAACGCGAACGTGGGATTGATTTTCAGGAAGGCGAGGTTGATCGTCAGCGTCGTTAGAAGTATGCCGGCCATGCCCGTCAGTTCAACGACTGCGGGAACCTGCCATCCAGTGAGGAGTTCCACAGCCACCACTGCGGCCACGATAATGCCAAGACTCGCAGCAAAAACCTGCCGCAGCTTCGCTCGCGTCTCCACCAGATCATGTTCTCGTCCCTGCCACACGACTAAGATGGTCCCGACTGCAAAAAGCAGCTTGCCGATCTGGACCAATAGCGCGAGCAACGCTATTTCCGAGTCCTCGATACGATCCCACTGGAGCGCAACCCAGAACGCGGCAACAAGGTAGGCCAAGCCCGCGAGCCAGATGCTTAAGGGTATGGGATGGTCGTCTTCAAACAGCTCCCAGGTGAAGAGAAAGAGCAGCAGAGGGATGGTTTGAGCGAACAACGCCATGCTCTTTGGCATTCCGATCCCAAGATAGGTATTGATCGGCGGCAACAGAAGATAGGTGATCACACCGAGTGCCAGAGCGCATCCCAGAATACGGATTCGAGGTGGATTTTGCGCCAGGCCCAGCGCCGCTGCGAAAAGTAAAACCTGAGAGGCTGCGAACAAGCGCAACACGAGAATGGCTGTCAGCATGAATGCAATTGATCCGTCTGTTCAACCGATAGCCCGGTCATCTGCCGAATGGGAATATCGTCTTCCCAACGGCGCATCTTGAAGCCGGGTGATAGTATCAGCATATCAATGCTGCGTCCGAGGCCTGACTTCCACGTCACAAATCATGACCGAAACCATTGTGACAAACGAGACGTTCATCCGCCTGGTGTGTTTTCTCAGCGTCTTCACAGCAATTGCACTGTGGGAAATCGGGTTGCCAAGGCGCAAGCGCGTTGTCTCACGCTGGGTACGTTGGCCCGGCAATCTGGGTATCGTGGTGCTCAATACGATCTTGCTGCGCATTCTCCTCCCGACGGCCGCAGTGGGCCTTGCACTTATTGCAGAGGCGCAGAACTGGGGTTTATTGAACCAACTGGCTGCACCGGGATGGCTGACCATCGTTCTCGCCATACTGATCCTCGACTTTGCGATCTACCTGCAGCACGTCATGTTTCATGCAGTGCCGCTGCTCTGGCGCATGCATCGTATGCACCACGCCGACCTCGATTTCGACGTTACCACCGGTGCGAGGTTTCATCCGATCGAAATTCTGCTTTCGATGGGGATCAAGTTGATGGTGGTGGCAGCCCTGGGCCCACCTGCCGCTGCGGTGGTGATATTCGAAGTGCTTTTGAATGCCACCTCCATGTTCAATCATGGCAACGTTCGGCTGGCCCTGGACCTGGATCGGCTGCTGCGCTGGCTGGTAGTCACGCCCGACATGCACAGGGTCCACCATTCGATACTGCCCAATGAGACGAACAGCAACTTCGGCTTCAATTTGCCGTGGTGGGATCGCTTGTTTGGTACCTATCGTGCTCAGCCCGTGGCAGGACACGATGAAATGACAATCGGCATCGAAGAGTTCGGTAACCCGCGCGAACTTCGACTGGATCGCATGCTCGCGCAACCATTTCGCGGCACGGTCGGTCGCTACCCGATTAAGCGAGATGGGGCTGGCGATTGATGAGTTTGCACAACGACTCATTGCATTGCGCTGACAGGTTGACTGCAGCTCGCGGCACTGTTTTCGGCAACCACCCAAACCATTGATTGGCCCGGTTGATCATTGCGGGCAACTTCCCGCACGCTCAATCCCACTGACTCCATAAGGTTTGTCACTTCATCCGTGGTGCGGAATCGATACACCGAAGATGGAAACCTGGCCACTACGATCGCGTCTTCCGCGGGTCGAAATCCCAACACGATGCGCCCGGAAGGTTTCAGTACGCGGCTGAATTCCGCCAGATGAGTCTCGATCGGATTCCAGAAGTACAAGGTGTGCACTGAGAAGATTTTGTCGAACGTGTTGTCGGCGAAAGGCAGATCCTCGCTACCGGCTTGTTCGAGAGTTACCTGACCTTTACCGATGAAGGAACGATTTGCTCGCCGTGCAACCTTCATCATGACATCGGAATTGTCCACTCCCGTGATGTGAGCCTGTGGAAACAGTCTGGCCAGGTGCGCGATCGAGGCACCATGCCCGCTGCCTGCGTCCAGAATATCGTCGTTGTCGCGGGCACCCAGCAACTCGATGGCACGCTTGTTATCTGCTGAGGTTTGCCGCGCCATGATGTGGGCGACGAGACGACCAAGCAGTCCATGAGGATGTCTGCCTTGTTTGGCAATAAAGAGTGGCTTACGCATCACCGACTCCTCGCTTGAGTGCAAGCTGGGTTGCAGGGGTATCGTGTTCAGCGACCAGACTTCGTTCGGTCACCTCGCGAAATCGCTCGACGTAGTCCGTACGCTCGGTACCCATAAACCGGTCCCACCAGGTGAAATAGAAACCGTAATTTCCTGACCCATGCTGATGGTGCAGATCGTGGTGGGTGACAGTTGCGCTCCAGCGGAAGCGGCCGCTGGCGAAACCAGCGGGAAATACTTCGATGCCGGTGTGCGCAAGTGTATTGCGCGCGATCATCACGACCATGAAGAGCCCTTCCGTTACAGGGTGGAGCGGCACGATCAGTAGAATCAATGGCAGAAAGAGTGCGTGGACGGCTGCTTCACCAGGAGCGAAAGCGTATGCAGTCGTTGGTGCCGGAGTGATGGAGCGATGGTGCAGACGATGGAAGTACTTATACAATCCTCGTTTGTGCATCAGTCGATGTGTCCAGTAAAAGTACGCATCGTGCGCGAGGATCACGACGGTCAAACTGGCCGCGACGTAAACCCATCCAAACCCCGGTAGGCCTAAATCAAACTCGCATATATCGGCGTACAGACGAACAAACGGTCGCAGGGGACCGAAGTGGACCAGCCAGCCCATGCCGGAGAAGATCATGACCGTCAACAGGGTGGAGGACACTTCGCGTCCCAGTTGTCTGGCCGTCAACTGGTGTTGTTGAATTCGCCGGTCCTTCAGCAAGGTCGCCAGGATCACA
>CBDUDJ010000091.1:0-7326 GCA_965365885.1 uncultured Gammaproteobacteria bacterium | reverse complement strand
GCAGGCCAACTCGGCCGTCACCGACTGAGCGGGGCTCAAATAATGCTTTGCGCGCTCAGATAATACTCTGCGCACTCAGAGCGTCGAGGTCTTCGTCGCTCAGGCCCAGCCAGTTGCTGAAAACCTGCCGATTGTGTTCGCCGGCGGCAGGAAAAAACGTGATTTCGCTCGGCGGATAGTCTGAGTAACGGATCGGACTGCCGGGCAGAACGATATCGCCCATCTGTTCGTGTGTTTTCCATTGCAGCATGCCGCGCTCATGCAGATGGGGATTGGTGCGAGCTTCTTCGAGGTCACGCACGGGTGCAACCGGTACCCGAACGGCGCGCAGCACAGCGTAGGCTTCGTCACGAGTCAGCGTGCCACTCCAGGCTGCAATAAGGGCATCGATTTCCGGTTCACGTTTGCGCCGCAGATGTGGCGCGGCGTAATCCTCGTGACCGATGAGGTCGGCGCGACCGATGGTCTTGAGGATGCTGTTCCAGTGACCTTCCGCCACGGATATGACTGCGATCCAGCCGTCCTGGCAGCGGTACCTGCCGTACGGACACGCACCACCGGGCGAACGCCCGCTCGTCCGGGGTGGAAATTCGCCAAGAGCATGATACGCGGTGAACTCAGAACAGAGCGTGAAATACATCGATTCGAGCATGGAGACTTCAACCCGCGTCCCCTTACCAGTTCGCTCGCGTGCTAACAGGGCGGTCAACACACCCGCGTACATGTGAACGCCACCCATGATGTCGCAGGGTGCGCCACCGGCGCGGGTTGGCGGTTGATCGGCATCTCCTGTGACGCTCATGATGCCGCTCGCAGCCTGAATGGTGTGGTCCATGGCGAGCAGTTCGTGATCCGGTCCCGTCAGGCCGTACCCGGTGCCGGTGCCGTAAACCAGCTTCGGATTAACCTGCCGCAGAACTTCCCAGCCGAGTTCGAGACGCTCCATTGTGCCGGGGGCGAAATTTTCGAGCAGGACGTCGGCTTGTTTGACCATATCGATCAGCATTTTCTTACCGGCGGAGTGCTTTAAATCCAGCGTCACACTCTTCTTGTTGGAGTTGAGCATGACAAACGACAGCGGCGTGTGTTCCCCGCCCCGGCCGCGCATACGCTCACCGCCAATGGGTTCGACCTTGATGACTTCCGCCCCGGCAGTCGCCATCAGAAAGGCGGCATAGGGTCCCTGGTAAATCTGCGTCAGATCCACAACCCGCAGACCGCTCAACGGTTTTTCAGTCATCAATATTTCCTTCGATTTCGATTTAGCTAGCCCCGGCGCGCATCTTCAAGGATGAATTCCGCGCCTTTCTCGGCGATCATGACGGTCGGTGCATTCGTGTTGCCCGAGGTTATCGACGGCATGATTGACGCGTCGATCACGCGCAGCCCCGAAATGCCGTGGACAGCAAGCCTGTCGCTAACGACGGCAGCGGCATCCTGGCCCATTTTACAGGTTCCCACCGGATGAAAAATGGTTGTTCCGAGTTCTCCGGCAGCCTGCAATAGCTCTTCGTCGGTTTCGAGCTGCACACCTGGTTTCCATTCCTGCGGATGGTATTTCTCGAGGGCCGGTGCGCGCATGATGCGCCGGGTGAAGCGGACTCCAGCGATTGCGATTTCGCGGTCTGCGGCGGTGCTCAGGTAGTTCAGGGTTATTGCCGGATAGGTCGCAGGTTGCGGGCTCACTATGCGCACGTAACCTCGGCTGGTTGGTCTGAGATTGCAAACTGATGGGGTGATGGCATTGAATTTGTGCAGCGGGTCGCCGAACTTATCAAGCGACAGCGGTTGTACGTGCCATTCGATGTTAGCCGATTGTTGGCTCGGGTCGCTTCTAGCGAATGCCCCGAGTTGCGATGGTGGCATGGTCAGAGGCCCGGTCTTCAGCGTGAAGTACTCAAGCACCATCGCAGCTTTACCGATGAGCGAATTGGCCCGCTGATTGAGTGTTACGGTGTTGGCTACCTTGTAGACGCTGCGCACCTGCAGATGGTCGTGAAGATTTTCGCCGACACCCGGCAGATCGTGCACGACATCGATACCGTTTGCGTGCAACAGATCCCCCGGGCCAATTCCGGACAGCTGCAGGATCTGTGGTGAACCGATAGCACCCGCGGCCAGGATGATCTCGCGATTCGCCGTGATCGTACGCAATTCCTGGCTGCCTATTCTTACGGAGAGGGCCTTTGCGCGTTTAGGGTTCGTGTCGGTGTCCATAATCAGGCGCTGCACGTGGGCATCTGTCAGGACCGTGAGGTTCGGCCGCGGCAACGCGGGACGCAGAAAAGCTTTGCTTGCGCTCCAGCGGACGCCGCGCTTCTGATTCATGTGGAAGTAGGCGTTGCCCGCGTTGTCACCACGGTTGAACTCATCGATTTTCGGTATACCACACTGCTCGGCAGCCTCGCGCCAGGCATCGAGAATTTCCCAGTTGACCCGGCGTTCCTCAACCCGCAGTTCACCGCCGGAGCCATGATATTCGTCTGCGCCATGCTGATAATCTTCCGAATGCTTGAAGACCGGCAGCACTTCATCCCACGACCAGCCTCGATTACCCAGCTGTGCCCAGTGGTCGTAGTCGCTGCGCTGGCCACGCATGTAGATCATCGCGTTGATGGATGAACAACCGCCGAGCACTTTGCCCCTGGCGTAGCCAATGGAGCGGCCGTTCAATCCGGGTTCGGGCTGCGTCTGGTAGCACCAGTCAGTACGCGGGTTGTTGATCGTGTAAAGGTAGCCTACGGGTATGTCGATCCAGAAGTAGTTGTCTTTGCCGCCTGCTTCCAGCAGCAGCACACTCGAGCGGCCGTCTGCGGACAACCGGTTGGCCAGGACACAGCCTGCGGTGCCTGCGCCGACGATCACGTAGTCAAAATTCACTCGAGTGTTGCCTCACCTGTCAGTCGCTGGCTTTGAAACCCGTCACCCTGGTCAGTGTAGCGGGAATGAATTCTTCGACAGTGATGTTGCTAAACCCCGCGGTTGTGAAGTACCCGGTGCAGTCCGTCACGGAATGTGCCAGCCCGGTCGAATGACTGACGGCTTCGGACAGACCCCACAACGCAGGCGCCAATGGACCGCTACCGTCCGCGTCGATCATTTCACCAATGAGATGAAACTCGCCGCCCGGGAGCAGTGCGTCGTGGACCCGCTGGACGACATCGCTCACGATGGCGCGGCTGTATTGCGGGAGGTTCGACGCCATGATGGCGACGTCAGCATCTACTGGTAATGGATCCCGGGTGAAATCGCATTCGGTCGCAATCACGGCATCGGCTACCGCATTTTCTTCGATGTACTCGCGTGTGACGACCACCACCGGCGGCAGATCCAGAACTTCAGCCTTGAGCCCGGGATGCTCAAGCGCCGCGACTATACAGTAACAACCCGAACCACCACCGAGATCCATCACTTTCCGGCGACCACTGAGGTCGACCTGGCGATGAAAGCGTCGCGCGGCACCCATGCCGATCGAATAGGTTGCTGTGTGGTATTCGCGGGCGCGCTCTACGGTGAAGGTGTCGTCATACATCCCCAGGAGCCGCTGATCTTCCTCGCGCACTCGTAGATGTTCGGTCAAATGTCCCCACTCCTGCCAGCGCGGTTTGCCGAAAAGCATCCAGGGACCGGCATAAGTTGGTTTCCCCGCCACCAGAAATCGGTCGACATCGCTGCTGTTTTGAAATTGCTCGCCGTCGCGCGTGAGCAAATCCATTGCAACCAGGGCAGTCAGCAAGCGCTCGGCGTTCAGCGGTTCTATCTGCATTGCTGCAGCCGCAGCCGGAATCGTATTGTTGCCGTTGGCGATTGCGCTGAAAGCACCCAGCTCAACTGCGCTCATCAACGCTGCCGACTCCCAGAACGCCTTGCTGATTCGTTGCAGCCGCACGGTGTCTGGTCGCTTTGTTTTTTCTACTACCTCTGCCATCTGCATTGCCTCTCACGGCTTGAGCCGGCTTTTTATCCTACCACTGGGCTGCGTATGATGAGCACTCGGGCTTAAAGGAGTTGCACGTGAGCTATCAATCGGGTGGTACCGACGCGGTGCCGCTCCCATCATTCATCCACGCGCTGGTCTGTTTTCTCGGTGTGTTTGTTTTTCTCGCCCTGGGCCTGTTTCTATTCAATATTTCCATTCACACAATCATGTTCTTCTGTCTGCTCTGGACGGGAGTAAACGCAAGGCTTGCGGGGCGTAACTACACCGAGATACGCGCAATGATGAGTCGCGGTATCTTCAATGCGCTGCCGGCTATCTATATCTTCATCCTGATTGGTATGGTGATCGCCAGCTTCATGCATAGCGGTACCATCGCAAGCCTCATTTACTATGGTCTCGACCTGATCGACGCTACGCTGTTTCTTGCAGGTAGCTTCGTGCTCTGCAGCGCGATGAGCGTTGCGACCGGGACCTCCTGGGGTACGGTCGGGACAATGGGCGTCGTCCTGATAGGCATTGGCAGTGTTGTTGGAGTACCAATGCCGATGATTGCCGGTGCGGTTGTTTCCGGTGCGACTTTCGGCGACAAGCTGTCGCCGATATCGGATACGACAAATCTGGCGGCAATGAGTGCGGGTGTCGACCTCTATCGCCATATCGGCTCCATGCTTTACACGACCGTTCCGACTTTTGTGATCGTTCTGCTCATTCTGCTGTATCTTGGCTTTGGCTACTCTGAACACACACTGCCCCAGGCGGATATCGCGGATATCAAACAGTCCCTGGCCGCTGGCTATCGACTGAATCCAGCGGTGACGCTGCTGCCCTTGGTAACCTTGCTGCTCCTTGGGGTGTGGCGGTTTGCCGCGGAGGTGAGCATGGTGGCTGCCATTGTGGACGCCGGTGTGATCACTATTGTTTACCAGCACCATGATGTCATCGACGTTCTCAATGCGTTGTGGAGTAACTCCCCTGGAGACGTTGGCGATGATTCCCTGAATGCGTTGCTCGGCCGCGGTGGAATTCTGAGCATGTCCTGGACGCTCATGCTTTCACTGATGGCTCTGGCGCTGGGTGGCATCCTGCATGAAGCCGGATTTCTCAAAGCACTTTTAGTGGCTGTGATCGTTCGGCTAAAGCGCGTTGGTAGTCTTGTTGCAGCAACGATCACTTCTGGTTTTATCGGAAACCTGGGAATGGGGGAGGCATACATCAGCATCATCCTCAACAGCCAGTTGTTTTCGGGTGCATATGAGGAGAAGGGCCTGGACAAGGCCCTGTTATCGCGCTCGGTCGAAGAGGGTTCCACATTGACTACAGGAATCATCCCCTGGACAACGGCAGGTGCGTTCTACGCAGCGACACTTGGTGTTCCGGTGCTGGATTATGCTCCCTATGCCTTTCTCAATTTTTTGAATCCATTTGTTTCTATCATCATGGCGTTCCTGGGTATCGGTCTTCTGCAGTCCTGGAAGCCTGATCCCCTGCGCGTTGCCAATCAGGATCCTGCGCAGTTAAGCTGAAGCCTCACCGAGGGGAAGCCTGCTTGTGAGTGAGAGCGCTGACAGTCAACCGCTGTCTCGAAAAACCATATACGCCCATGGCTCTCTGGGAATACCGTTAGCAGTCATCGGCTACCCGCTCGCCATCTGGATTCCAGCCCACTATTCCGGCGGTTTGGGAATAAGTCTTGCGACTGTCGGCACGATTCTAATGCTCGCGCGACTGACGGATGTGATCACGGATCCGATCATTGGAGAACTGTCTGATCGAATTCGAACGCGTTTCGGTCGACGCAAACCCTGGCTCTTCCTTGGCGTGCCGCTGATGGCATTGGGAGTCTACAACCTGTTCATACCCGAGCCTGGGGTCGGTCTTGCTTACTTTCTCATCTGGCTGACTATCTTCTTTCTCGGCGCGACGATGATCACCTTGCCCCACAGGGCCTGGGGGGCGGAACTATCGCCGGATTACCATCAGCGCAGCCGGGTCACCGCCTCACGTGAATTCTATGTGTTGATCGGTCTGATGATTGCCGCTGCTGTGCCGATGATCGTGGAGATCACGGCAGATGGTGGTGCGGGTGTAGGAGAGGTGTTCAGCACGTTGTGGAAGGATGCAATTGGTGCATTCACGGGAGGAATTTCCGACAAAGTCGTCGTCGATCGCGCGACCCTGACCGGCCCGGTGCTGGCAGGACTTGCGTGGGCGGTCATCCTCGTGTTGCCGCTGACAGCCGCAACGGTACTGACGTTTGTGAAAGAGCCGCCTATCGTCGAGAGCAACGAAGGTCGCCTCAGCTTTCTCGAAGGTGTGAAGCTCGTGCTCAAGAACGGTCCGATGGTGCGGGTGCTTCTCATTGCACTGCTTGTGCACTTTGGCGAATCCTCGCGAAACGCGGTATCGCTCTTTTTTATTCGAGATATCGTTGGTGTTCCCACCATAGGTGCTGCTTACTTTTTCTATTTCATTGCAGGGCTCGGAGCGATTCCATTCTGGTTGTGGCTGGGACGGAAAATTGGCAAGCACAGGGCCTTCATGTGCACCCTTGTTACGGTGGCGGTGGTCAGTGGCGCTAACCTGCTGCTGGACTATGGAGATTATCTGCCGTTCTTCCTGCTCTTCATCGTTAAAGGATTTTGTTTTGGCGGACTGCAGTTTCTGCCGTTTGCCATGCTGGCCGACGTTGTGGACGTTGATTCCGCGCGCTCTGGCGGTAAGCGTGCAGGTGCTTGTTTTGCTTTTCTGGGATTTACCGAGAAGATCGCGATCGCATTCGGTACCGGAATCGCGCTCAACGTGGTCGGGTTGCTCGGGTTTGATCCTGCCGGTGGCGTTGCCGGCAGTTCGGATATCGGAGTGCTGGCACTACGTCTCGTTTACTGCCTTGGTCCGGTGGTCTTCTATGGTCTTGCCATGAAACTCATCTGGTCCTACCCGCTGACTCCGGCGCGTCATGCAAGGCTGCGCGAACGGCTTGAACGCCGTAATGCGCGCCTGGCGGCGTTGCACGCAGCGAAATCATGATTCAATCCAGCCGCCTTGATCGCCAAAGCAGCTTGTTCGCGTGAAGAGCCAGTTCCAAAGTTGGTTCCCGCTACCAAAATATCTCCGGGGTTTACTTTTTGGTGGAACTCAGGATCTAAATCTTCCAAAACATGTTCGGCCAAAGAATCAAGGTCAAGTGTTTTGGTGTATTTCCCCGGAATAATCCTATCGGTATCGATATTATCTCCATAAACATGGGCAATCCCTTTTAATTTCATGCGAGAAATTCCACATCCTGGTTCCCATTGAGGGTACTTGGATTCGTGATGACACCCCTGCGCGCAGATGCAGCGACAACCGCGGGGGAGCCTAGATAGATACTCGCATTTGGATTACCC